>JAGGXE010000019.1 GCA_021163225.1 Candidatus Micrarchaeota archaeon
CTGAGCGCAGCGTTGGTCGGATTGTTCATGAGTCTGATAACGTCTACTGATACGGTCGCGTTATCACTCCTTCCGCCGGTCGAAGGCGCAACAGGCTCTGTGTCATATCTGACGACGTTATTCTCGCACACGTTGACCACTGTGGACACTGTCACGGCAAAACTTGTGGAATGTTCGCATATACTACACTACATCGCCTCGATTAAAGTAAACTTGAATGTTGTTGAAGTTAAACCATTCAACTCGTTGGATAACTTAGGGAGTTTACTCGACGGTCAGGTCAAGATATTCAACGGGATCAGAATGCTGACATCGGCAGAGATCCTGTTCCTGGAGTTTGTTGAGACCACTACATTGACCGTCTTTCTCCCGGTAGGGTTAGCACTCAGAGCATTCTTCATGACACGAAAGATTGGTGGTGCGCTTCTTGCCATAGGGTTAGGGTTCTATCTAGTATACCCGTTGGTGATGTTAACAGGAACATCGTTCGTCACGATAGACGACGCCTCTACAGAGGAACTCAACGATAACATTGACGATTTCGTCAACGATTACAAAGATGTTGCACTGTTCCCAGACCTGAACAACGAAGGCGCTGTCATAGACATGGTGAACGCAATATCCGAAGGGGGAAGCAAAGGGTACATAGTAGAGAGAACATACCAGTTAATAAACGATGTATCGTCGTTCGCCGCAGACCTGATATTTTTCTTAGTAATCCTACCTTTACTGAGTCTTGTCATCACCGTCTATTCGATATACGAATTGAGCAGGGTGTTCGGAGGTGAGATAATCGCATCGTCGTTTGATTACCTATAGACTGTTGGAGGGATGATGTATGGATGTAACATGGAATAGGAAGATTGCCATGGCAACATTGTTCGGTGGCGGGGTCTCATTGTTGTTGTCCCTGTTCACATTGAACACCGTAGCCATCGCCATCAGTTCGATATGTTTCGTGCTCACTATACTGATCTGGAAGTATGGACACATCATCATGCCCATGTTCTTCAGGTTAACCCGTGTCGTTGAAGTGAGGGACGGGTACGAGATCCCTCCGGAACGTGATTGTATCGTTAAAAAGGAAGGTCCGTACTACTATGTAAGTAGGTTCATCGGTGTCAACATCACTGAATCAGTAACCGAAAAATCAACCGAAGAAAAAGCCATGATGATGGAGTATTTCGAACGCGCGATCTCATCACTGAAATCTGTTGCAAAACTTTCGGTGCTCGTCCACAACGTCGATTTGAGGAAGGCGATCGAAGAGATAAAATCGAAGAGGAGTTGGTGTGAGACAAAGATAGCACAACTTCGCGCATCCAGCGACCCGAACAAGGAAGGTGAGATAACCCGATTGGAAAGGGAAGTGGCCATGTACAACAAACTCCTTGAAAGGATGAACACTGGTGAAAGACCTATGGAAGTGATCGCCTACATCATGACAACTGCAAAGGGCGCGTCAAGAGAAGAAGCAATGGCGCAGGCGCGTGCACAGGCAATGGAGATCAAATCCGTTGTCGGTAACGCATTGAACGTCGAAACCTTTGACCTGAAAGGCGAAGATATGGAGTTATGTTTTATGTTCGAAAGAACGATCCCGCCAACAGAAGAAGAATTCAAAAACGTGATATACTGAAGGGGTTGAGGTCGGATGGGAATGCTCAGGGTCAACAGAGTAGTCAGCAGTGAGATAGGTGCCAGAAGATTCTTTGTACATCCGCCAGAACCGCCTGCAAAAGTGATCATAGATAATCCGACGGATTCGATATACCTTGCCAAAACAAAGATGCTCAATGTGCCGTATTTCTGGGATTTCAAAAAACTTGTCAACCCCCATATATGCGTGATGGGTGTTACAGGTGCGGGAAAATCGTACCTCGTCAAAACATTCCTGACACGGGCAAATCTGGTATGGAATACTAACGCTCTCATCATCGATTGGGTTGGTGAATACATCGACTGGGTTAAACAGGTGAACGGTAAAGTGATTTCGTTGGGTAAAGGGGATTACATCAACCTGTTGGACCTGGCGGGTATGAAACCTATGGACAGAGTTAAACAGGTCATCACCGCACTTGAGATGCTTACAGACCTTGAAGAATACCCGTTACAGAAGAGGTTCACTGAGAAGGCCATAGAACAGGCGTATGTGAGGAAAGGGTTTTCATTGGTTGAAAGGGACCAGGGCAAAAGAAAACCGCCCACGCTTAACGACGTAATAAAAGAACTGCAGAGGATGAAGAGACAGGAGAAAAGCGAGGATAAAAAAGATGAGATAGACCAAGCAATAGACAGACTGAGAAAATACACGATAAAAGGTAACGATTATTTTGCCAAACAATCGACATTGAAGATAGACAAACTCATATCGAGCGGTCTGGTGTGTTTGGACCTTCACGGGTTACCGTCCGAAGAGACACGAAGTTTGGCAGGGTTAACGATCCTTCAGTTTATCAAAGAGATGATGAGGGACGAAGGATGGCATCCTGGGAAGGGGTTGAAACTCTTCGTTGTAGCCGATGAGGCGTGGAAGATCGCAAAGGATGACCGTAGCGACCTCGTCACTATCGTCAGAGAAGGGAGAAAGTACCAGTTCGGGTTGATCGTAGCCAGCCAGAACCCTACCGACGTAAGCAAGACCATCTTTTCCAACGTCGGGACGTTGTTCATAATGAGATTGCTCCTGAAAGAGTTCCGCGATTACGTTAAGAGTTCTGTGGGGTACTCGGATTTCATCGACCAGGCAATCGGACGGTTCAGTGTTGGCGAGTGTGCAGTATACCAGGCTTTCTATGAAAGGACCGGGTACGCAGAAACGTTCTTATTGAACCGTATAGATGGTGAAGAACCGTTAAAAATGTATACCATAATAGGTGATAACATGGACCTCAAATTTGAAAAGGAGGAGTTCAGAAGGAAGTTGTTAGATTTCGGACTGGATGATAAACAGGTAGGTGAAGTATGTTTAGAGTTCGAAAAGAATGAGAACAAACTGAACGTGTTGAAATTTGTACGGATGCTGGAGAGGTACGGGTTTGCAAGGTCGGTAATCGTAGGGTTGCTGAGGGATCTGGGTGTCCGCGAATCGGACATCATAAACATATTCGCTAAACTCCAGAGGATGAAACTCGGTGTGGAGGCTGACAAGATTACTAAACTGGTGGTTGAATGAAGACCCTGAGGAAACGACAGGAAAAGAAGAAGGAGGACCAGGTCAAAATCAAAACGATTACAATCAAAGGGAAATTCAACGTAAAAAATATAGCGGATAAACTCGGCGAGTTGGGGTTCAACAGGATATCGACGGGTAAAACATCAACGCGTCTGATGTACGTGGAAAGCGAGACGTTGTCCAAAAAGCCGTACAGATACATAGAGTTCATCGTAACACCCACCGGTCTTTCGGTGAACTTTACAATAACACCCGAAACTAACGAGAAGAAAAGGATCATAGATGTGTCGGAACTGTTGTTAAGATTTTTGATCTATGCCGGGTACGAGAATGTAGACATGAAACCGATATTCAGAACAATACTTGAGGGTATGGCAGGAGTACGCGAAATCATCGATACAAACTACGAGGTGCTGATAAACAAACACGAGAAACTCAAAAAAGAACACGAGAATACAGTAAAGAAACTCGAAGAAACCATGAAAGCTCTGGAATCCGCAGACAGAAGGTTACAGTCAATGGAACGCAAGGTTCAGGAGTTGGAACAGAGGATCAAAGAACTCGAAGTTGTAAGTGATGAGAGTCTTAAAGAGATGCTTATAGAATGGCTCAAACTGCATCAAGGTAAGATAAACGTCTACCAGTTCGCTAAACTGCACGGGTTACCGACGGCACGTGTTGAAGAAGGATTGGACCGGCTGATGAAGGAGGGATACATTGAAAAGGTCTAGGTCGGGTAGAAGTGTGAGAAGGGCAAAAGGTACAGAAAACCGAACGGGTAGAGGTAAGGAGTTAAACTTTGCCTTTCTTAAACCTGCAAGGGTCGAACGGGAATTCATCATAGTCGATAAAAGAAAGAAAAAATCCGGTTTGTTATCAAGGTTGTTCAACCTTAAGAGATAGTGCACACCTGTGATCCCATGGACAGAATAACCTTCAACGGGTTATCCATAACCATATTCGACGATGTTTATAGTCCGGCAGAAGATACATGGCTACTTATGAAAAGCATCGGAAAGGAGGATTATGTAGGAAAATCGGTTTTGGATATGGGATGCGGAACGGGTATCATCGGTTTATCCCTGGCCGCCGAAGCCGAGCATGTAGACCTTGCGGACGTTAGCCCGTCGGCCGTGAAGAATACCGCACTGAACATCGAGACAAACGGGATAAGGAATGCCCGTGTTATCGAAAGCGACCTGTTCAACCGAATAAAAGGCAGATACGATTTAATACTGTTCAATCCGCCGTATCTTCCAACGGATGCAGAAACATCGGTACCGGGAATCATAAACATGGCTTTTGACGGAGGTAGGGACGGTGCGGACACGATAGTCAGGTTCCTGAAACGTCTGGGTAACCATCTCAAACCGTCCGGAAAAGCCTATCTGGTATTAAGTTCTCTAACGAACATCCGTAGAATAGATAAAACCCTCGCTGAAACCGGATTCGTAAAAGAGACGGTGAACACCGAAGACTTCTTCTTCGAACGGTTGATCTGTTATCGGGTGAAGAGGTGTAGATGACATGCAGAAAGAAGATATCAAGTTCGTACTGGCAGAACCTGAATATCCCATAAACATAGGTATGGTTGCAAGGGTGCTGAGGAATTTCGGGTTCAAAGAACTCAGGATTGTCAATCCGCAATGTCCCATCGATAAAACCGCATTCATGTTTGCCAAACACGGAAAAGACCTCCTGGAACGGGCAAAAGTCTACGCAACCGTCGATGATGCGGTGGCTGATTGCAAATTCGTCATAGGCACTACGGGCGTGCTCAGGAGACATAAACGCACCGTAAGAAACCCGATCGACCTTAGAACGTTCAAGCAAAGGTCGTTCGACGGAAAGGTAGCGTTGCTGTTCGGAAGGGAAGGTATAGGGTTGACGGAAGAAGAGATCAATAAATGCGATTTTCATGTCACGATACCTACCGATAAAGAGTATCCGATACTGAACCTTTCCCATGCGGTTGCCATCACGGCGTACGAGTTGAGCGGGTTCAAAATCGTTGCCAGACATTCGAAAAAGAATAAGGAGAACATGTTCAGGATTTACGACATGCTCGTGGACAGTCTATCGAAACATCTGGAAAACCCTGATAAGTTCAAAATCGTATTCAGGAGAGTGGTGGGCAGAGCAGCCATACGCGATGATGAGATCAATGTGCTGACCGGACTGTTCAGTTATATAATCCGAGAGATTCGTCGGACCGATAAGGTTGACTAACAGTAGAGAAAACGGATGTAAAAACGAATGGATGAAGGATTCATTTCTTCCTTATCCGTTTCACTATCTTTATCTTTGTCGGTGTAAGTATCACCTTATCGTTGTCTATCCGTGCAATGTCGCCGTTTATCTTCTTGGTATGCGTTTTCAACGCTGTTATCACGTTCTGAAGTTTTTTGGGCCACTTTGTCATACGGGAGATGTTCAGCAGAACGATATTGCCCTTCTTAAGTTCCTCCATTATCACCGTTGTATCATCTTCGCGTTCCAAAGCGATAGGTATGATGTAATGGTCTGCGGGTTCGTGGAGAACGTCAACCTCCTCCATCTCAACAGTATCCATATACTCTTCAAGGTCTATTCCTTTATTCATACCGAGTGTGCTGGTCAGTTTTTCTATAATACCCATAATGATCACCTCATCAGTATTATTTGAACCAATAAGATTAAAAAATAATCTGTATTATAAATCTTTCTGTGGTCGTATGCCTTCATTCTTAGAAATACTATCAAAGAAATCGGTTTTTAAAGACAGGAATGCGTTATCACCACATTATCTACCTCCGACGTTACCTTTCCGTGAGAAGGAGATAAAAACAATCATGAGGATAGTCAGCCCGGCACTCAAAGGTGACCGACCGCACAACCTCGTGATCTACGGTAAGACAGGCACCGGGAAAACGGCAAGCGTAAAACATGTCATGAAAGAGTTTGAAAAGCACAGCGGTGACAGAGCCTTCATGTGTTACGTTAACTGTAGAATGTACAACACCAAATATCGTGTGATACAGAAGATTGTCAAAACATATGTTGAAGGAATGGATAAGAGCGGGTTCGGTATAACCACTTTGTACGAGAAGTTGTTGGACTGGATCGAAAGCAAGGGAGCGTATCTGATTGTGGTGTTGGACGAGATAGATATGGTGAAAGACCTGGACGGATTGATATACACGCTGACCAGAGCCAACGATGAACTTAAAAGGGGAGGGATATCGCTGATAGGTATATCGAACAAGTTGTCTTTTAAAGAGATGTTGGACCCGAGAAGCAAAAGCAGCCTCTATGAGACGGAGTGCATATTCCCGCCGTACACGGCTGTTGAACTTCAGGAGATCCTCAGACAGAGGGTAGAACTCAGTTTCAAAGAAGGGGTTGTGGAAGATTCAGCGATCAATCTGGCGGCGGCGATAACCGCTCAGGAGACGGGTGACGCGAGGTACGCGTTGAAACTTATGTTAAAGGCCGGTGAGATAGCCGATGAGAAAGGGTTGAACAAAATCACTGATAAAGAGGTAGAACTGGCAAGGGTAGGTGTGGATGACGACCTTGCTGCAGAAACGATTGTAACACTACCGGACCATCAACAGTTCGTTCTGTTAGCGATAGCCAATCTCACGATTTACGGGAGCAGGTATTCAAAACTGAACGATGTTGAAACAGGGTTTCTGTTCTCCGGTGAGGTGTACGAAGAATACAGGAAGGTGTGCAAAGAGTATCACAAAAAACCCAGGACCGCAAGATGGTACCAGGAATACTTAAACGACCTCGAGATGTTGGGTCTTATCACGACCGTAGAAAGCGGTAAAGGGATACGTGGACACACGAGGCTGATAAGGATAGGATACTCTGCCGAATCCGTGAAATCGATCATCGAACGTAACTTCCAGATGCGTGGAAGTTTCAGTGCCGAGGGGGTGTCATGAGATATACTGCCGCATTTTTCACCCTGGTGGTTGCATACTTCTTGCTCTCAGGATGTTTGACAACTGCTCAGGACCTGTCTGCGTGCAACGCAATAGGTAACAGTACGGGACGTAACATATGTCTGACTAATTATTGGTTGGCAAGGTATCGCGACTCCCATAACCCTGCCGCTTCTATGGTCTGTGCGAGTATGCCGGAGGTCGACAAATATAAATGTTACTACGCATTCGCTATCGAAGCAGCAGGGTCAGGTAACAGAACCCATGCGGTAGAGTTCTGCGAACAGATCACCAACCCGTTCGCAAGTTCTATACTCGATGACCCGGTACCGATCAGAAACAGATGCTATACGGACATAGCGGTGATACTGGGTGATTCTACGATATGCAACCATATCACGGATGTTCACATGGATTACTTCGGTCTGTTAAAGATCGCTAATGAGACAGAACTTAAAGAACTGTGCAGGGAAGAGGTTAACGCAGCGGCGAACAGTAGACCTCCTTTTTCGTAGGTGGATCGATGAGGATCGTGTTGACAGGTGTCCCGGGAACAGGTAAAACCACTGTATGCAAAAACCTTGCCAGAAGGATAAAACACAGATGTATCTCCCTGAACAGCATCATTGAAAGGTATCATGTTTACTTCTACATAGATAAGAAGGACGGTTCAAAAGTTGTGGATATGAAAAAACTGAGCGATTATGTAACCAATATGCTGGCCGGAGAGGACAGGTACATCGTTGAAGGTCATCTGGCATGCGAGTTCTTTATACCTGCAGACCTTGTGATAGTCCTGCGTACACATCCGCGAATCCTGGAGAAGAGACTTAAAAAGAGAAGGTACAACAAACAGAAGGTCAAAGATAACGTCGTATGCGAACTCATAGACTACTGCGTAATAAAGAGTGAGAATGTGTACAACAAACAGAACGTACCTGTGGTAGAGGTTAACACTACGAACAAGTCCGTGGAGAAGGTAGTTTCCGAGATACTGGAGATAATAAAGGGAGTACGCAAACCCAAACACATAGATTGGTCCTCCAGGATGTTCCGTTCGAACGTTGATTTTATTCGTCAACTAGAAAATCTTTGAGCATCGAACCTGGAGGCAGGACGATCTCCATACCGTCCGCATGGACCGGGAGCCTGTATTTCGCCGCTATCCTTACTGCTTCGTCGAGGTCTACACTCTTGTTAGACTTCAAGAGTTTCACCCGTCCTATATCGGTGGGTTCCACAACAACCTCAAAGGTTATACGCTGGTACATGCCCTGTCGTCTCACCCGTTCCACAACTGTTTTTCCCATGTCCAAAGACATCTGTTTCACCTCTTTATCAACCTCATCAGCCACTGGAATAAACCGAAGGGGAACACGTTACCTGTGGAAGCATAATGAACGCCTATAAAAAGTACGAGAAACGTCAGAAGAACGGAAGATTGCAGGACAGGAGTTTTGTGAGAGTATAACAGGATCTGTTTGACACAAGGTCTGTGCCTATCATCACCAGGGTACTCGATCTCAACCCTATGGACATTATCGGGCAGGTCGACGGTACCGCAACCCCTACCGTCCAACTGCACGGTTTTCGTAACATTGTCCATCCTTAGGATAACGGTTGCCGGATAGACAGGATTACCCGACCGGTCGGATATGCAGAAAACGACCTGTTTTCCAGAAGAGGTACGGTTTGTATGCACTTCGGTAAACCAGGTAGGTATCCGCCAGAATACGATGCTCTCGTTTCTGAAACAATCACCGAACACATCGCAGTACTCGGTAACCAGAACGTTTTTTCCAGGTGAAACGTTCGTCAGGTCGAACCTGATTCGGTAGGTGCGGATGAACGAGCGGTTACCGTGGACCAATTCGTACGGATAGATGAAACTCTTATTGATGCTATACATGACCGAGACGTTCGACGGGTCATCTATGACAGGTTGATGGTCCGACCCGTTCACGCGGACATGGAGTAACCCGTATTCGTCTTCGTTTACAGTATGGTTGTAAATCCGTAGCGTGAACAACCTCTCTCCGTTCAAAGAATAGGAGATGTTTGAGAGGTATCTGTTGGTAAACACTACCGCATCTATGCACGGATGAACAAGAGAATGCTCTTTGAGAGGCGGGGAAAGCAGGAACTGCTCTACGGGATGGTTGTTCACGATTATCAAACGCCAATCCGAAACGTTGTACTCCGTTACGCCTTCTTCAACAGAAACGTTGTACCCGCAACTCCCGTTGGCAAGCGGGAAAAAGGTTGTCTTCTCTTCCGAATAAGATACATTGAACACAACGGTCAAAGTGATGTTTATCATGGGTTGCTGCCGCCCGGTGAACATGGGGTCCGTGTCCAGTTCGGTGGTGTTGAAAGGTATAGGAACGACGTATCTGAGATGCGTAACATTGTAGGTATCGTTGCCCGAAGTCACCTCTTCAAACGTTATGAGGTCAACGCGTTTCGTGAGCGTCGTGTTCAATAGGTCAAACGTTAGCACCGCCTTCTCCACATCTGCCGGTGAACCGAACGTTCTGCGAACCACCGTGTAACAACAGGAACAGTTGTCGTAATACTCTTTGGTTTCATAATCGGACAACTCGGAGACGTACCCCCAAACCACTGAAGGTCTATGACGGTCGGATATCAGGGTTGTGTTCCCTAACTCTAACGAGTTGGTTATCGATAAGATATAAGCACCTGGTTGATCACCGGTAACCGAACCGTTAAACTCCGATTCCGCGGGATAGACGTCACTCACATGAAACGCATGGGTTGACCAGACAACGAGAAACACAAACATAAAGAACTGTATCTGTCTCATAGGTAATCTCCCAGTTCGGAGACGGTCACAGGTATTATCACATCCAGTTTGACCATTATGGCTAACTTCTGTGTATCCTTGTCAGGTCCGAAGACCTTCTTCAAATAATCGTCTTTATCGGTATCGTTAGCGAATACAAGGTATATGTGGTCAACACCCTTCTTCATCAAGGAGGCGATGACTCTTGAAACGTTCTCCTTGTACGGAAGGATGGCAACGTTCTTAGACGGTATGAAAAGGTAATCACCTCTCTCATCAAACGGTAACCCATGCGCTATGACAAGGTCGCGTGCCTTACGATAGACCACACGCGTCTTTATATCCGAACCTTTCAACCAGGATTTCGGTAGATAGTAATCGTTGTACGCAACTATGTCCCCTTCATCGATCAGACTGTTCAACACCTCCATCAGATTAGTATCTAACACAACGACCCTCTCGTTCGGAAGCGCATATTTCGCAATGCCGTTCTTGACCTCCCTGAAACTCAAAGGCAGGTTCTTCCACCCGTATTCCTTCTCGACCTTTTTGAACACGTTCAACAGATCCTTCTTGGAAATCTTACGTTCAACAAAGGTCTCCTCAACAAACGATGGCACGTGTAACGTGTAGATCGGGCGCGGTTTTGCCCTGAACATCAGATAAACAACGACTACTATCAACATCCCGATAGGTCCGTATTTCAGGTAGATGTCCAACACCGAGGCCGCACGTTTTGTTGAGAACGAGCCGGTGACAGCAGCTCCCTTATACTCAAGTTTTATGACATGGTCCGCTCGGGGTAGCCCTGCGGTTATCGTCAATGTCCCTGAAGAAACGGGCTGTTCTCCAAAGTATTTACCGTCTATCCACACCTTTACCGTAGCACTCTCCAAAGCTCTACCGTCCACGGACACGTTGAAGAAGTATGTATCACCCTTGACATCGGCCAACGTAATAGTAAAGTTCTTAACGTGAAGATACCCTAACGCATGGACCTGGTTGAACTGGTCCTTAAGTATAACTATGTAGTTGCCCGGAGGCAATTCCTGATCAAGCGTGTAGGTACTCTTCCATATGTTTCTTACTGTGATACTATCAACGGTTACTGTAAAGTTCTGGAGGAGTTCGCCATCCCTCTTAAACATCAGGTACAAAGTGAGTTTTATCGGTTTATCGTAGGATTCGTTAAGGTCTATCTCATACTTCGGTTTTTCTGAAGGGAAGACATCCGTATCCAGAAAATGAAGACGTCCAGAATATGATTTGAGATAACCGCTCGTTATCGTGCCGCAGGCGGTGTTATCACCGTCGCGTTCACGGAAGTTGTAGATGACACGCACGTAACCGGAATCGCTTGTGATAGGGGGTGATATAAGCGTTAAACCGCCGTGATAGGACGGTCCGATATGATAGTCACGGACCGTAACGTTCTGCCAGCTCTCTTTCAGGACCGTGTTGACGATCTTTTCAACAGCGCTCTGTAACGATGTAAAACTGTTCAAAGGACGCGGTATGATGTACATAACACCTTTTTCGGATGACGTATACAACAGGTCATCACCTATGGGTGTAATGGTGTAGTTGCCGTGCGTACCGGGTTGAAAAGAAATCTGGTCAGTGTTCGGTACCTGGGAACCGTCGGGTTCTAACAAGAGGGATGTGTCCTTACCCACGTACAGGATCACGTTGTTGTTTTCCAGTACGGCTGAAAGGTTCTTGAAGAGAAAGGATGGAATCCTGCCCGTCGGAACGATTATCACGGAGTTCTGGACAGAAAAAACAGAACCGATGGAAAGATGCTTGATATCTACATTGTATTCATTAAACCTTTGGAGAAGTAACGAAGAGAATGTCGAGTAATCCGAAACTTCCACCGCAGGATAATCGAGAAGATAAACCTTGTTTCTGGGCTGGTTAGCGAACCAGAGCACGGAAAGATTGCCGTCGGCTTTATCGATGTCCACGTTCAAACTGACATAACCTACCTTGTCGAATCCGTAATCGGCTATACCGTAATCAGAATACGTTATACTGACATAAAAATGGGTGACATTCTCCTCGGGGGTCTCAGCAGGCGGTTCAACGGGATAGAACAGAACCACGGCAAGAAAACCTATCACAACTATTATAGGTATCAGAGCATACTTCCAGTTCATACCATCACTCCCCGTGCTTAGGCCTTCTCAATCTATGCACATATACCAGAGCAATCAAAAATGTTACGGTAATGATGGAGGATGGGAGAAGATTCTCTCCTGAATATAGGTCGACAATGAACCGTTCGAGTTTGTTGAGAAATGCAGAAATCTCTGCCTCAAGAGGTTCCTCTTTTTCGAATTCCAAAGCGAATCCGGACAGAACGGTAGTACGTTCCCAAACCAATTTCTTTATCCCTTTAACCGGAGGGAATATACCCTCCGGTTCCGACGGAGGAGGGTTTATCTTTGTGATGACAACGTTATCTGGGAGTACGAAGACCATCTTCGTATTCTGCGGAAGGATAAAATCTCCGGTGGTTGTTTTGTCGAACATAAACGCGTCGGTGTTAAGAACGTACTTGTACAACCGCGGAGCGGGACGTGTAACGATAAACAACCCTGTAGAATTGGCAGGTGGGGTTATAACATACGTTAACACTATCGATGTAGTTGTCTCGTTCAGGTATGAGAAAGGTAGCACGATCGGTTGAGGTGTCAGAGTAAAATCAGAGATGGTCACAGGAGAACCTCCCAAATGGTAGACAAGGGGGATGTTCAATGTATCCCTCCACGCCTGAATGTCGTTCCTCTTAAGAAGGTCTATGCTCTCCTTATACTTCTGGATCGATTCGTTACCAGATATCCGAATGGTGTATGTCTCCCGTACGTAAGCACTTCCGTCATCCTGAACGTACACGGTAATCTCTAGACCGAGCAAAGAATAGGATGCATGAAGCTCGGATACGGCGACGGAGAGGAAGAGGAAGACAAGTATAACGTATTTAAACCTTACGTTCATACAACTTATTTGGATAGATAATATTTTAATTTTATATGGAGGTGTTAGACGTGATAAAAGGTGGAAGGATCACTTCAGTAGAAGCAAAGAGAGAAAAGATAGAACCGATAAAAGGGCTCGGTATAAACATAACCATCGATGATGTTAAAACGAGCGGTAATCAGATCACTGTGTCCTACACGTACACAGTAAACTATGAAGAGAATGTTGGCAAACTCACAATGAAAGGCGAGATTCTGTTGGAGGAGGACGAGGAAAAGGTAAAGGAAATAGAGAAGTTATGGAAGAGCGATAAAAAGAAACTGCCGGATGATTTGGCAGAACTTCTGCTTAACACGATAAATTATGTGTGCGGGACAAACGGTACGTTGGTAGTAAAGGTAGTCAATCTGTCACCGCCGATGGTGCCTCCGAGGATAACCTTTGCTAAAGGAGGGGCCACTGCTAAGGCCTAAGGGTTATCCTCATTCCGTCGTAAGCGCAATGGGTGTTCCTAAACACCTTCTTCGCTTCTTTTTCTACAATGTTTAAATCTTTATATCTCTGACTTATATGTGTAAGGATAAGTTTTCTAACGCCGGCCTTTTTCGCAACTTCTGCCGCTTCCAAAGCCGTTGAATGCCTTCTCTCTTTTGCAAGGTCTGACTCCGATTCCAAGAAAGAGGCTTCGTGGATAAGTAAGTCGGCACCTTTTGCCGCATTGACAACAGACGCACACGGTCTCGTATCGCCAGAATAAACAATCTTCAACCCCTTCTTCACACTGCTGACATCCTCCAGATATACCGTCCGCCTCCCCACACGGATCTTACCCTTTTCGATAAGTTCTCTGAACATCCGACCGCGGATGCCCAAAGACCTTGCTCTGTAACCGTCAAACTTTATCCTATCATCAAACTGGATGACGTAACCGTAACTGTTGGGAATGTGCTTCACACGGAACGGTTTAACGTAGAACCCGTCAAACCGTACCTTTCTCACCCTATCGAACTCCGTTATATTAAGGAAATCGTGACGGACGAACACCAGATCCTTCAATCCTGGCGGACCGTAAACGTTCAGAACAGACCTTCTATCCAACAGGTGAAGGGTTTCGACCAGTCCCAACAGACCTAAGAAATGGTCGGTATGGAGATGGGTAATAAAGACGCTTTCCGTTTTGAAATAGCGAACATTGAACCTCATCATCTGACGTTGAGTGCCCTCTCCCACATCGAACAGATAGACCTTCCCCTTGTAGATCAGCGAGAAAGAAGGTAATCCGCGGTCTGCCGTAGGTATTCCGGCGCTCGTGCCCAAGAACACTATCTCAGGTAACATGAAAAGATTTTGAAAACCAACATTTTAAAAAGATGAAGTCACCGGTCAGGAAAGGTGCGAGTCAGGGGACAACTTTTAAAAGAATTATTCACTAAGGCACTCAACAGGTGATACAATGGGTGTTGATACAGAACTGCTTGGTAGGTTATGCGATGCAGAAGGTGTTCCTGGAAGGGAATGGGAGATCAGAAACATCATGGAAAAAGAATTCAAAAGGTTCGGTTACACGGTTCAAACGGACTGGATAGGCAACATCATAGCGTACAGGGGTAGAAGACCGCCCGAAAACCCGACCATGTTCGGTGCGCACATGGATGAGATAGGTCTGATGGTCAAACATATAGACAAGAAGGGGTTCGTACGGTTCATAAAGATAGGCGGTATAGACGACCGTGTGCTCGTCAACCAAAGAGTTGTTATATTCACCAAAAGAAAAGGGAAGGTGTACGGTGTCATAGGGAACAAACCTCCGCATCTCCTCAAAGATGAGGAAAAGAAGAACGTCATACCAGCAGAAGACCTGTTTATAGATATAGGCGCTAAAGATGATAAAGAAGCCGGAAGGATGGGTGTAACGGTGGGTGACCCGATAACGTTTGATGTACAGTTCAGAGTGTTAAACAAAAAGGTTGTGACGGGTAAAGCGTTGGATGACCGGGTAGGATGTTACATACTCCTCGAACTGGCTAAAAGATGCAAAAGAAAAGATGTGGTGTTCGTAGGTACTGTGCAGGAAGAGGTTTCATGGTTGGGTAAGGGCGCGATGTTAGCGGCATACGGGCTTGAACCTAAAAGTTTCATAGCGGTAGACACCACCATCGCAGGCGATCATCCGGGAGTTAAAGAGGAAGAAGCGCCAGTGATGATGGGTAAGGGTCCCTCAATAGTGCTTGTGGAAGCCGGAGGGAGAGGCAACGTTGCAGACCTTAATTTGGTAGAAAAGTTCTTCAAAATTGCGCAAAAGAACAGGATACCGTACCAGGTCGAGGCGATGGAGGCAGGGGCTACCGACGCCGCAAGTGTTTACAGGGTGAGAAGCGGGATACCTTCAATCGCGGTATGCGTACCTACAAGGTATATCCATTCGAATGTGTCAACAGTATCGCTCAAAGACATCGATTACACTGTAAAACTTCTGGATAAATTCATAAACAGGTAACCCAATAATTCGGGAACGCCCTTTTTTTCAACCTATTCTTTTTATGAAGGACCTTCGTACACACCGTAGACCTTACCTCTGACCGTGCCCCGTATGGCTTCAACCTTTGCATGCGTGTATTTGATGGTGACATCGAGGGAATACTTATCCCCTGCCAAACCCGAGACCGTTGCAGAAGGCGGCACAACCACCGTCTCCTCCATACCGCTATCGATGTACACGGGAGACGGAAGAGGAACCGGGTCTTTACCCACGCCCACGCTGGTAATCCTGACCGGATAGTTCAGATTGTTAGACAACATTAACACAGCGGTACCGTTGGAATACACAGTATACGCATCTAACGTTATATCCTTAGAACTCCATTCTATCTTACTTTTAACGGATTCTATACCCGGTTTGAGTTCGAGAAAACTCCGTAGGACACCCACCACTATCAAGGATATAATGACGACTATTGCAAGCACTATGAGATACTCCGTAGCGACCTGACCCTTAACCGTCATGTTGGTTGTATGAAATTAGAAAATTTATAAACCTATTGTTGCCTATCTTCTTATGACGTTAGATACAAGGAGTACCCTCCTCCTATTCATCTTATTCTTCATGTGGAACACGGTATATCCGACCGACCCGATGGAGGAGATAAGACACGGAATCGACGAACTCCTGGCATTCATCGAACTTCTCCTTCTCACCTTGTTGTACCTCCTGATGATTACAGTGGTAATGATCACTTTTATCAAATATGAGAAAGTCAGAAGTCCCGAATTCGGTCGGACAGTATATGTTGGTGCATTGGTCATCGGATTGATAATATTCATCGCATTCGTATCCGTCCCGGTCGATAACATATGGTACAAATCCGCAGTGTTCGTGATCGCGTTTCTCTCAGGTTTCTTTCCGATGTTCTCGCTCGTGATGGTAGGTTACGTCGGGTCGATGTTCAGGAGAAAACTGTTGAACTGGGTCCTCTACAGTATAAGCGTAGGCGGCATTGTGGCAGGCATCTCCTTTTTATTCAACGAAAATGTGTACATCGTTCTGTCGGGTGTAGGGGCACAGTGGTTATTCATCCTGATGGTTGCACCAGTCATCGAAGAATCCGCTAAACTCGTCGGCACTGTAAAACTCATTCAAAAGACAGAATCGTCATGCCTGGCGGCTGCAACAGTGATAGGTGGGACGTTTGCGGCATTGGAGAACCTGGTATATTTCACTATCAATACAAATCCTTTCCAAACGCAACTGAACATCTGGGTTAATATCATGTTGAACAGAACGTTTGTAACAGCAACAGCGCACGGTCTTTTCACATCTATCGCTGCGTACGGATGGCTGAAAAAAGGGATGCACAGGGCGATGTACATGTCATCTGCAATACTGCTCCATATCCTGTTTAACGGATTGGGAATGTATCTATCCGAGATACACGGTAAGGAGATCCTTACGTTTGTCATGACGCTCGTTTATTTCCTCCACCTCTACAGGATAAATAAGAAAGGGGTCACACAAACATCTTCCCTAGGATGAAAACAGAGATGTGGAATGCCATCATCGAAAGTGCGGAAAACAAGATGCCCCTCGGCAGTCCGGCCGTCATATGTCCTGTTTTTATCACGCCTAAAAGTATGCCCGTCAGAAAAGCGGATAAACCCAGATAGGTCGTGAACAGGAGGTTCAAAGAAAATGAAGGTATCGGTTGCTGTGTTATCGAAGAAGCGGAACTGAGAAACGTGTAAGCTAAACCGAACAGGAAAGGCATGACCAGCACCACGGAGAAGATGAGAAAGACTGTATAGAGATTGACACCAAGCGATACCTGTCTCTCCACGTCCCTTGTCTCCTGAATGTCTTCAGCGAGTTCTTCAAGCATTCGCGCCAGGTCTCCTCCAGACAGATAACCTGTGATGTAAAGGTCTATCACTCTGGTGAACGTATCGGACCTGTATTTCTGGGCTATCCGATAGAGCGCGTCTATGAACGAATCGGTACCCATCGATTTGTTTACCACGTACATCAAATCTTCGCTCAAAGGACCGAACTCCGGACGGACCGAATTCTTAAGTGCTAACACGGGATTCATACCTGCCCGGATGTTTGAGGAAAGGATGAGAAGAAAATCCGGGAGGATGCGTTCGAGGTCTTGTTTGACCTGCTCACGACGGTAAAGGATGAACACATAGTAAACTGCAAAGGATAGAACAAAGAGACATGCACCTAACATAAGTGAATGGATTAGAGGAAGGAACGCGAGGGAGATCAAACCCACAAGTAGTGAGATGAAGAAAAACACAGCAAACATCCTGCGAAACCTTCCATCAGTCATACCATCACCCTAAACACTCAACACTGGCCTCCTCAGTTTAACGTACTCTATAATAAACATCTGGATTAGGAGAGAACCGATAAACGAAACTGTAAGGATTACTGTATTCGTCGACCCGCTCATGGCGGAGAACACTGATGAAAGAGCGGCAATGAGCGACGGGATCGTTGCAGAAACAAAGAGGTATATCAGAACCCAAAGGTTAAGTTCGTGGAGATATCTTCCCAACGATGCCTGTTGTTGCCGTTTCAATGAGTAAACGATCGACTGTAAGGCGGTGGCAAGGTCACCCCCTATCTTCAACGCGCCCAGTATCTGCCACAACGTCTTTCTGAGGTATTCCGAATCTGTGGATTCGATGGCCTTAGAGATTGCGTCGTCTAAAGACGAACCTGTATCTATCTTGCTTACTATACCGCGAAATACTGTGGTAACCTCTCCGTAACTACCTTTCGAAACGTTTCTCAATGCCTCGTATATCGGGATACCGCTGGACACCTGTAGAGATAAATCTTTCAACGCAAAGAAGAGGTCCCTGTTCATCAAAGAAACATGTCGTTTTATCTCTAGATTAGGATAAAAGGCGAAGAAGAGAAGAAAAACGAAGAAGACGGCAGGGAACGAAAACAGAACAGTTGCACCTAAGTCGTAGGAAAAAAAGGTCGTGCCCAACAACCCAATCACGGATGAAAGAATGATCGCGTAAACGATCGAATTGATCAAAGAAAGCGATACGTAAAAAGACGGTTGAACGTTTATCCGTGCGCGTTCAAGTTTTTCGATAAACAGTTTACGGTCTGCGAACACGAACAACGGTTGCATGTATCTTGCAGAAGTAAATACGATGAATGGCCATTTCACCATCTGTCTATCACCTGGTTAAAGTTCCATCTTTTGGACACGGCTTTACGAAGATGGTCCGGGTCGCGATAGTACAGACTCGCTACGATCCCGACATCGTTAACGTTCGAAATATCGTTCTTAAGCATCCATTTCAGTATCTTCTCCTTCTCCTTTAATTCCCTATCCAACTCCTTCGGCGTCATACCTGTGTGAAGGTTGAGTTCCTCCATGACCCTTAAACTCTTGTTGCTCTTTTCAAAACTATCTTTTCTCGGATGCCACAGGTACAACCTGTTCAAAGACACAGTAGCCCGTGGACCCTCCCGTATCTCAGTAATCTCGTATGTCCTACGGACACCTGTCCTACGGTCACGGTACTGGATAACTATAACCTGTAGTGTCGAGAGTTCAGTAGCAGGAATATTAAAAGGTTCGTTGGATAATCTCCTGATGATCTGCGTGCTCGTGTCCGAATGCAAGGTTGATAGAACCGAATGACCGGTATGCATGGCTTCGAATGCCACTTCCGCTTCCTCACGATTACGTATCTCACCTATGATGATCCGATCAGGACGCATACGGAGTGAGGATTGGATCAATCTATCCATGGTCACTTCTCCCCTACCCTCGGTGTTCGGGGGTTTGGTAGTCAACGGGATCCAGTTCCATGAAAGGTATTCCGGCAGGTTGATCTCGCGCGTATCCTCTATACTGATTATGCGTTCTTTCGGAGGTATCAATGCCGCCAACGTGTTGAGCAGTGATGTTTTACCGGATGCAGTCCCGCCACCAACAAGGATGTTTATCTCATAATGGATACACATCCACAGAAAGGCGGCCATTTCGGTGGACAATGTGTGTATCTTCGGAGATATGAAGTCGGTAATCGTCCATGGGTCACGTGCGAATTTACGGATGGTGAGCGTGTTACCGGATGTCGAAACCGGGAACAACGTGGCGGCGGCACGGTCACCTGTGATAAGATGCGCATCCATGATAGGTGATGCCAACGTTATATCCCTACCGCTCTTCCTACCGATTTGTGACGCGATGTTGAATATCTCATCTTCCGACGCATAGGAAAGGTTTGTTTTGAGCCAACCGTATCTCTTATGGTACACTGATACAGGTCTGAACGCACCGTTTATCCCGACATCCTCTATATCCGGGTCGGCAAGAAGAAATTCCAGGTCGCCCAAACCGTACATGGACATGAAGAGCAGACTCATCAACACCTTTCTGTTGCGTTGGTTGAGTCCGGGAATCCTGTTGAAATATACCGAAGCATGGTCTGTAAACCGTGCAACGACAAACCCGCGTTTTTTAGGGTCAGACAACTCTTCTACCGATACTGTGAACTGTCTGGCCAACATATCTTTTACAACGTTCATAAACATCGAAGTGTACGGACCCGGACGCGGGATCGTCAGCACATACCTGTTCACGGGTTCGTCGGAAGATTCGATGATCTCAACGTAACCCTTAACACCGTACACGTGGACTGTATACTCTTCAACTATCTTGCCTGCCGTCTTTGCTCTTTCTTCATGAAAAGGGATGATACGTTTCAGTTTGATGAACCTACCGTCCAGAGGTTTTGTAACAAGTTCCACCACCTCTGCTTTAGAGAGAATATCCACTATGTCCAGAATCGCTTCCTCCTCCAAACCCACAAAAGATTTTATGTCATCGAGACTTGCCTGATGACCTTCAGATTCTTCAAGAAAATAGCATAACTCATCAACCTTTGTCCTCAACGGTTTCATAGTCCTATAAAAAATCGAGAAGTTTAAAAGGATTTGCCCTACCTGCTCCAACCCCGGACGACGGTATACCTAACACTAGGTATCGGAACTGTCCCCTCCTAAAACAGGAATGGGAAACTTAGAAAAGGGTGTATCTGAAAACTTTTTTATTTGGGGATTTTATACAGAGCCCTATATAACTTCATGAAAAATTACGAAATCAACAATCTGATTTTCTTTGTCAAACTCAGTTTTGATGTATCAAGATCCGTATAGAACTGCATCAAAAAGCATAAGGTTTTAAAAAGAGTTATTTACAAAATTAATAGTCGTTTTCGACCCATTGTTATTCAGCGGGGTGGGGCAGCCTGGAGTGCCCGCCGGGCTCATAACCCGGAGGTCCTTGGTTCAAATCCAAGCCCCGCTATACATTTTCTTCGTTTCTGTTCAACCCTCATTCTTTATACTGTCTTCTCTCGGGTTTACCTGTCTATGCTTCGGTATCTGAGGCACGATGACGTGTCTACCGTTCATGTATTTCAACAACCCACATCCCAATGCGTACGGTCTTCCTATAATGTAACCGACGATCACGTAGGTCCCGTTACGTTTATCTATGTTCGGCATAATGCA
>JAGGXE010000020.1 GCA_021163225.1 Candidatus Micrarchaeota archaeon
CACTTCGCAGTAGTCATTGTACGTATAAACACCGTCTTCGCACATCCCGTTATCGCTACCGAACGGTTCGGGCATACCGTCCCACGCATTGTTATAATCGACACATCCTTTAGGCACACGTTTACACGAACAGTTCTGACAGATGTAACCTGGCGGACAATGTGAATCGTTCTCGCACTGTTCGAATGGTGCCTGTATTATGTCGTCACCGCATATTCCGGCGGGAGGGAGCGTGACGATGGTGCATGAATCGGAGCAGTAGGTACATCCGCCGTCCGGTCCGTAGGAAGGAGTACACGGTACTCCGTTCGCAGTTCCGTCATCGCACTGTTCCCCGACCTCTAACACACCGTTACCGCAGACAGAAAAGTTGGAATCCACTATGTCTATTAACAGGGCGGCATGACTGAAATGTAACGGATAATAATTCGGTTCCTCTGGATATCTATACCATACGTAAAGATTTCCTTTGAATTTTCTCGAACCTGCTGTGAAAGTAGTGTTCACAGGGCTTCCGTAGCTGTAACATCTCAACCCAGGAAACGCATTCTGCAATGTAACCGTTTCACCGTCTCCGAGAGGTTTATCCAGTCGTGAGGGGACCGCTATGTCGTACCTCAGGGTGCTGGCCGTCTCCTCTGTGCAAGTTGCGTACATCAGACGAACCGGTCGTCCGAGATTGTTCCTCAGGAACCCGTTGATCTCTCCGGTCGACCGACTAACGATGGGTGTCGTTGGCACAGAACACGCAAACGTCTGGTCATCAAACAGACAGAAGTTAGGCATCATTATGATCCGGATGAGTATCACAAGGACCGACAGTACAACAAAGATTGCAAGTATCGACCACGCGTGTGTCTGCAGATACTCCATCGCCGCCTGTCCCTTCTTTTTCTCCATGGAGTGCACCTCTTTTACATCAATCTGTCCACAACATTATCTATAATAAATCTATTTACCACATAAACGACCGATGCAGCGATCAGGATGTACAACCAATCCACGGCTCCTATCGGTGTTGTGCCGAACAGGTCATTGGCTATCGGCACATACAGAATCATCAGTTGAAGGGTTAATCCGAAGACCAGTGCTACGATCAGGTACCGGTTACTGAACATTGACAGACCATACTCCTTTCTTACCGCTGCCACACGTACCCATTCTAGAATTATTACGCTCGTGAACAACACGCTTCTGGCGGTCAGTATACCCTTGTCTATGTAGATACCGAACAGTGCCAAACCCGTTACAGCTATCAACGACGCTACCGTCAACATTTTGATCCATGCCTTTCTGTCGAGGAAAGGAGTGTTTTTACTCAACGGTTTCCTTTTCATAATGTCCGGTGCCGGCGGGTCAACGCTCAGTGCGAGTGCCGGAGGACCGTCGGTAACGATATTTATCCAGAGCAGTTGGACCATCGTTAACGGTAGCGGCCATCCCATCATCATACCCAAGAATATTATCATCACTTCGGCAATATTGCTCGAGAGAAGATAGACGACAAACTTTTTTATGTTATCGTATATCCGTCGTCCCTCCTCTATAGCATCGACAATGAATTTGAAATGGTCCTCTATCATCACTATATCTGCGGCTTCGCGTGCAACATCCGTTGCATCGGCTGCAGCTATACCAACGCTCGCTCTTTTCAAACTCGGCGCATCGTTGATACCGTCACCGGTCATCGCTACAGTATGCCTCTTCTCTAACACGTTCACTATCCGGAGTTTATGTTCGGGCGATACCCTTGCGAATATGTTCGCATCCTTAAGCACTTCCTCAAGTTCATCATCGCTCATAGTATCTATCTGCGGTCCGTCCAGAGCCCTACCGCTGATTCCCAGCAGACCGCCTATTGCCGTAGCGGTCTCTATATAATCGCCGGTCAACATCTTAACGTTGATCCCGGCGTCCTGTGCCA
Organism: Candidatus Micrarchaeota archaeon; assembly: GCA_021163225.1. NCBI lineage: Archaea > Nanobdellati > Microcaldota > Microcaldota archaeon. The sequence goes on from JAGGXE010000020.1 coordinate 1,925, forward strand.
TACGAATCGCTTCTTTAACACCTTCCCTCGGTGGATCGAACATACCGGCAAGACCCACGAACACCAGGTCGGATTCGTCGAACTCAACGGTTTTGCGTTCCCTGTAGGCGAGTGCGATGACCCGTAACGCTTTTCTTGACATGTTATCGAACGCTTCCTTTATCTCTCGACGGTCTTCATCTGTCATCTTTCGCACTTTTCCGTGTTTCAGTATTCGCGAACACTTCTTTATCAGTATGTCCGGGGCACCCTTTGTGTACTGCACATACCCTTTCTTCGTTCTGTGTATGGTAGACATAAGTTTACGTTTTGAATCGAACTCCAACGTAGCCACGCGCGGTTGGTCTACCTCGTGCCAAGGCATTTTGTAGGTTAAAACTTTGAGTGCGATTTCTGTAGGGTCACCGTAGGTTTGACCGGTTTCAGGGTCGTATCCGCTATCGTTACAATGTTTGGCAATCCTGGCAAAGAACTTGGATGTAGACGGATGCGCTTCTTTGATCCCTATTATCTCACCTTCGGTATCGTACCCTCTTCCTGTCACTTCAAACTGTTTACCATCCATGAAAACCTCTTTCACCGTCATCTCATTCTTAGTGAGTGTACCTGTCTTATCCGCGCATATGATATCCGTTCTCCCCAAGGATTCCACCGAGACCAGTCTACGTACCAGGACCTTGCATTCCTCCATTCTCTTGATTCCTATAGTGAGCGCTACCGTAACAACTGCCGGTAATCCTTCGGGAATCGCAGCCACACCCAACCCGACAGCGGTCTCAAACATCTCTACGATATCCCTCCCCTGAGCCCAACCGACCAAAAACACGATCGCGGTTATGGCGAGCGTTACAAGAGTTAGGGATTTGGCGAGGTGTCTGATCGTTTTAACGAGCGGTGTTTCGCGTTCGGTACGTGCTACCAGGTTTGCTATTCTACCGAGTTGTGTATCCATACCTGTTTTGACAACCACGGCTTTACCTTTACCCCTTGTGACCAATGTTCCTGCAAACACCATATTATGGAGGTCACCCAAATACTGCGTTTCAACCGCTGAACTTATCTTATCCTTTGGTACGGATTCTCCAGTGAGGACAGACTCGTTAACGGATAACCTATCGGATTCTATGACCCTCGCATCTGCAGGTATCTTCATGCCCGTATGCAGTAACAGTATATCTCCAGGTACCAAGTAATCGCTGCTGATTTTTATCGGTTTACCGTCTCTCATCACTACTACCTTGGGCGCGATACGTTTCATCAGTTTACTGATGATGCGTTCAGCCTTGTACTCCTGAAAGAATCCTATGATCCCGTTCACCAGAACCAATATGAAAATCAGCAGACTATCGTTGATATCGTTGAGAAAGAAAAATGTTATGAACCCGGCCGCTATCAACGTTATTACCAACGGGGATACGAATTGTTCGACAAGTACCTCATACCATTTTTTCGAATATGTTTGGATCGCGTTTTTACCGTACGCCTTCAAACGGGCGAGCGTTTCGGAATGTGATAACCCCTTATCCGGGTCTGTTTTAGCCAGTTTACATACCTCATCAGCGGTAAGTTTGGCTATCGAGAACAGGTCGAGTTTGTCAAGTTTTTTCAATCTGTTGTTTAGACGTGTTGCTCTGTTTCCGAACATCTCCATCGAAATAGATAACCCTAAAAGTTTTTATAAATATTAGCACACCTAACTTGTGGAAATTTCCCTATCTCTTACCAACCTCCGAAAATTTATCCTTTCATAAATCATATCTTGCCAGTTTATTTCCCATATCTCCAAGATAACTGACCTTCTTGTACTCCCTTTCTTCCCACATTCTACAACTCTGAGAGTTAGATTTATAAAGAATTATTCACAAAGGCACCTACGGGGGTGTATTAGTTTGGTTGCTGGAGGTTTGAGGAACGGTTACGTCTTGTCTATGAACGATGCGTACGTTGAAATTAATGGTAATAAGTTGTTATCTAACATCAGTTTACATCTGAAACCTGGAGAGGTGTACGTTCTTCTCGGTCCCAACGGGTCTGGGAAAACCTCCCTGCTGAAAGCGATCATGGGTTTGGAAGGGTACGATTTGTTAGGGGATGTAAAATATCTGGGATTAGAACTGTCCAGATTGTCGATAACCGAACGCGCAGAAAAGGGTATATTCTTGGGCTATCAGGACCCCCCTACTCTTAAAGGTGTGGAAGTTGAACGATTCCTCAAAAGAATCTCCAATGTCCCCGAAGAAGTCATGTATGAGTATATCAGAGAGTTAAAACTTTCCGATTATCTGACACGTGAGGTCAATAGAAATTTCTCCGGAGGTGAACGGAAACGGTTAGAAGTTCTTCAGGCATTGATCAGGAGACCGCGTTTGCTCTTGTTGGATGAAATCGATTCCGGGGTAGATGTCGAGAGCGTTAAACTTATCGGTAGAATCTTAACAAAATATTTTTCAAACACGGATACTGCCGGGATCATCGTTACTCATCAGGCTGCAATACTCAACCATTTCCATGCCGACAAAGCCTGCGTCATTTTGGATAACACCGCCTACTGTTACCCAGACCCTGATTTTGTGATAACAACTATAATGGAAAAGGGATACTCGGCATGTAGAGAATGCACCGACCGTATACCTGTAGAGAAAATATGATCCACGCGTCCATCGGACGGGTTGAGGGGGTATGACATGATAACAGACCGGACACATGAGATATTGAATAAGGTTGCAGAGATGGGTTTGGATAATCCGTCCCTTCTGATCGAAAACCAAGACCTTATCTTTCAGATGTTGACAGAAACGTACGAAGGCAGGGTCACCATCAAAGATGTACGAGCGGTTACCGATGATAGCATGGGTAGATTGATAGAGGAGATAGGTAACGACCCGATAGTCCGGGATGTACTGAACAACGAACCTGCAGGGATGTACGTCCATTATACCGAAGATGTGGAGTTACCGGTACAAAGTTGCATGATAGTTCATCGTGACCGTGTCCAAAGGTTACACAATTTCATACGCGTTGACGAAGGTGTTAATGCAACCTTTTTGACAGGGTGCACAGTATCACCCGGCACGCTCGGTGGAGAGCATCGGTCCATCACCGAGATCGTGGTAGGAGATAATGCATATCTTAATTACACGATGATCCATGACTGGGGCAAGAACACAAAGGTTTATCCGAGAACTGTGGTCCATGTTGGGAGGAACAGTAAATTCGTTTTCAATTATATCAATCTTAGACGTCAAGCCCATCTTCAATCGATACCCCTCATTATTGCTGATGACAACAGTTCTGTGAAGAGTACCTCTTTACTCTACGTTTCTGGTTCTGACATCGACCTGGGCACAGAGTTACGTTTGGGAAACAACGCCTCAGGCCAAATAGTTACCCGTGCGGTTTTTGAAAAAGGAAATTTGATAGTCCGCGGCAGGATCATCGGCGGTCACAACTCACGCGGACATAACGAATGCGATACGATGATGTTAGGTGACGGAAACGTCCGAGCGGTTCCAGAATTGATTTCTTTGTACAAAGACGCCGAACTATCCCACGAAGCCGCTATAGGTAGGATTGCAGAAACCGAGGTTGAATACATAATGACAAGGGGATTAACCCGCGAAGATGCTGTTTCATTGATTGTCCACGGTTTTCTCAACCCCGGAGAATTGGAGTTGTCGGGTCCCATCAAAACCGAAGTCGAACGACTTCTCTCCAAGATGGGTAATAACAGGTTTTAAACAAACCTTTTGTCCCTCCCTAACGTCATACCGGACAAACTTAAAAGTGGTCATATCGCCGGTATTGATGGCCGTGTTTGAAGATAAAATGATGAATGCGAAAAAAGCGATTTTTACTTTTTCTTCCTGGTTTTTCTTTTCCGTGTTGTCTTTCTCTTCTTTTTAGCGGTTCGTTTTACTGGTTTTTCCATAACAGTTTTTTCTTCCTCCTCAAGAGATGCCTTTTCCGATTCCTCTTTTTCGATCTCTTTCAGTTCCTTCTCGATCTCTTCCCTGGATATCTCTATCGGTTCTTCATAAGCCCAACCTATTAAGAGGAATAACACTCCCAGAAATGCCAATATCAGAGGTATCGAAGCCAAGATAACAGTTTTAAGAGCAGGTATGAAAACATCCTGCCACACGTATACTATTCCGACCCCTATTGCAAGTATTACCAAACCTAAAAGTATATAGGCTATCTTTTTGACGCTCATGTGTATTCACCTCTCACAGTGTGACATTTGCTTCTACAACGTAAATCTTTTTAATCATATCGTTAGTTCTTTTTCCGTTCCTATGCTTGCGAAATGAATCCCTACGTCATCTCTAGTTTTCATAGCCGTTTAACCCGTAATCTTTCGGGTCAGGTTTATGCGTAAATATACGTACAATCCATGGTTTCTTCTTCCATCGTTCCAACGCCATCCGGTACTCCCTTTCCTTCTGTTTCCTCCTCTTCACCCAGTTACGGTAACCCGAACCACCGGTTCTACCTTTAACGCCTCTGTCACTTTCTGCAAACTGTTGCCTTCTCAGTCTGACGTCTAATCTCGCTACATCGATGTTTGTTTTTCCTATTTCCGAACTCAACGAGTCCACCTTTTCTTGAAGTCTGTTCTGACGTCTTTCCAAGAGCTCGATTCTCTTTTTAAATTCGGTGAATTCTTTTTCTATCCTCCACTGATACGTGTTCAATTTGCCGCGGTAAAACTGTGAAGCTATGCCGTAACCTATAAACGTTCCTCCAACTACACCGCTTCCGACCAGGAGCGCGACCGTAGCGATACGACGGAGTTTTCGAACGGTTTTCATGTATTTATTGTGTTAATTCACGTTTAAAAATGTATCATCGTATGTATTGCTGTTTTAAAAATGTATCACTTTCTTTTTACCTTTGGTTGTTTTTTCTTTCCCCTTCCTTTCTCTACCCGTCACTCCTCCCTTGAGTTTGTGATACTCCTCGTCTATTCTTGATTTAATGTTTCCTATCCTTTCCTTCATGATAAGTACCTGCTCTTTGCTGTATCCCTCTTTTGTCAGTCTATCCAATTCGTTGTAGAATCTGTCAACAGCATTTTTAACCGTGACAGGGTTTTCCTTTGTCATCTGCAACAGTAATGACCCGGCAACCGATGAAGTACGCGTGCTCAAAGGTTCTGCGTATTCC
>JAGGXE010000021.1 GCA_021163225.1 Candidatus Micrarchaeota archaeon
ACGATTCGATCGAATCCTACATGGACGCCCGCATCATCAAAATATACCGTTACTTGACGGAGGTTATCTTTGTCATCGAAGTAACCTTTCTCATGTCTCTCGCCTTGCGGGACGAGTTTCTTTAACACCTTCGGGATCCTTTCATCGCTCATCGAACACTGTACCAGGATCACGGGGATGTTTGGTTCGTCTTCTTCAGGTAATTCGTTCTGAACCTCCATCGTTTCAGAATAATCGTGGACAAACTTACGTTTTATTCTGTATACTCCGGACCGATCCGAATCGTATTCGTATACCCTGTACAACCTTAACCTATCCCGGGGTAGTTTGAACAGCCATCCGTAGAGGACCTTTTCCAGTGCAGACCCGTGCAACTCTTCTGCGATTTCGGTTGCGACATCCTCTGGGAGATGGGTCAGCCCAGCCACTCTTTTGACGGCAGCAGGGTCACCGTATTCCAGACCGTTTCGGAGTTTCAGGATCACGTAGTTCATTGCAGCAAAATATGCACGGTAACCTTTGAATGCGTCGGGCATCCTCGGGTTCGGTGTAGCATCCAACACGATAACGGTCCGTTCTTCCCTGATGATCCGACTGAGCTGTTCTTTATCAAAGAGCCCTTCCTTAAGAACGTACGGTTTTCCATGAAGCTCTGATGAAGATATCCGTGACACGGTGACCTTCACATCTTCGCGACCGGCGTAGTAGGTTTTTAACGGTAGCGAGTAGAAGAGTCCGGTGGTAGTGTTACCTACGATGAGTATCTTACGGTTTTGGTTCAGTACCGGCTCGATTACGCGATGGCGGATGGTTAACACTTCGTAAGCCAACACGTCCAGTTCGTATTCGGGCACGTTTAGCGTAACAACACCGAAGATGGTTTTCCTATTTATCAAACCTTTGAACTCGTTGTAAGACATGTCCAGTGTTTGTCTGTCATACGAAGAGTATTTGACGATTTTTGCTATGAATTTACTGTATTCTACTACGAGATCGATCTCATCGTTAGGGTTAAACGGAACTGTTCTATTATACATCTTCAGCAGGTCGGTGATAGTGATTCTACCGTTTGCAAGAGCGGTCAGTACATCTTTCTTTGGCAGGATCCTTGTCTTGATAAGTTTTGTAGCAAATTCTGCAAGTTTGAAAGAATCCCTTTCGGTCAACAGAAGATCCCAGTCCTCGTCATCTAAATGTAGGACCCATCCGTCAGGCAATCCTGCATACCCGCACGTCCTGATCAGGTCAGTGAACAACTCAATAACCTTATCATTCTCTGCGTTATGTAAGATACGGGCTAGTAGATCCCGTGAAAGATTATCCAGTAAGGAGAGGTCTTTCAAATGTTCTGAAAGAAGGGAAAGCCTGTCCAACATTCTGTCAAAGTCGTTCGGGTTCCTTACGGTTCGTGCCAGACGGATAAGAGTTGTATTACTGTCAGGTCGAAGAAGGAGGTCTTGATGTTTGACCATCGCTTCCACATATCTGAGTATTTCGTTCATATCAGTTTTACCTCTCTCCTGTTTTGATAGGATGCAGTCCAACAGTTCGTCCACCCTTCTGATCAACCGATATCGTACTTCATCACCTATTTTAATCCGTTCATCCATCCTTGAGATATCCTGAATGACCTCTGCCAATTCTTCCGCAGATACATCCTGGTGACCCTTGACCACTATCTCCGCTATATCTAACCCTCTAAACCCTCTGGGATAACTCAGAAGGGTTCGACCATAGGTCAACAATAGGTCCGTCTTCGTTACATCATCACCCAGTAACATCTCTAGAAGATTGGCTACTTTTAGTTCTACTTCTTCTTCGAGATTTGGGTCTTTCTTTTTATTGAGGTCATAGGTTACCCCTTCGACCCATGTCCTGATGATCGAAACCGCCTTTAACATATCTTCCAGTTCAACGGGTGTCGGTGGCGAGTCCTCATTTAAATGTTCCAGAACCATTTTCAGCAGGGAACTGTCCAGCACATCCCTATAACTCCATGCGATTTGACAGTATGCGAGAGCCCGTTCCTTATTCAGAAGTTGGGTTCTGAGTTTGGCTTCGCTAAGGAACTTAAACACTCTGTTGATAATGGACCATCCTTCACCGAATCCTGCATCACTGTAGAATGGAATACCTTCACGTTCTTCCCAACCCCTCAACTCCTTTTCAAGGTATGATAAGTTATCCAGGATGACGGATAAATCCTTTGGAGTAACTTTATCTAACCTAAATGAATAGGGTAAATGATAGTACCATAGGTTCGGATAGATTGAAAAGATTCTCAAGTAAGCCATCCGTTCTTCTATATTTTTACCTCCTAAATCGTCAAAGAAAGTATGGAGATTGCTACAAATCGTGTTTTTGATGGTCCGATTACCTTTTCTGTCAAAGATCTCTTTTAGACGTTTTCCATAGGTCGTGATAAACCATTCTATATCCTTAGGATCTGCTTTCCCCTTTCCTTGGAGAAAAAGGAACGTAACGATATCCAGCAAACCTGTTTCTACCACCAGGTCAGCATGTTCCGCTGCTTTGAATATAATTGTATAACTATCTTCAGGTTTCCTATCTATACCATAACCCAATAATAATATGAACTGAGATTTGAGTGCTGGATCAGTAACACCTCTCTTATCAAAGTTTTCGTGTAACTTATCTATTGTATCCAACAACCGAGCCAACTTTTCTATGGCCTTCTTTTCTTTTTCTTTGGCTGTTGCTTTCTCACTAACAGTAGGTTCCGAATTCTTCTCTGATGCGATCCGGTGAATATCAGTGTATCTAAGGAAAAGCAAATGTCTTTCTTCACCGTACTTCTCCATCCATTTTTTATCGTAGTTTTCTATGAGTTTCAATAATTCATTGAGCCCTTCAAAGGAATGAATGTCTTTTAATATGGGGATGATATGGGGGATATAGGGTTTTATATTTACATATTTTCTAAGGTAATCATGGGATAAAGTGAACGTCACTACTGGAGATATCCGTGAATATTCTAAGATTGTAGTAAGCAAGGTAGCCATCGAATAAGCAGTATCGTTATCTTTTTCTCTGGAATATATCTCTCTGATCGATCTGAAGAGTTGAGTGATTATGTAAGGTTTTGATTCACCGCGCATGGATAACACATGGGCGGTGGTATCTATCAGATCCCTTACAATCTCTGTGTAGACCTTTGTATAAACCCGTTCCGGTTCATTACCGTGTTCTTCAGGATGTTCTTCGGATTCGTACCTCTTGATCAACATAAGAATGGTTTCGTTGATATCGATAGCGTCATCGGCCGTCCACACGTTCTCGAACAGGTCTTTAATAATTCTATCAATGCGATCGTCCACACGATAACTTAACCGTCGGATGTCTTCAGGAGGTTTACTGATTAAATAATCTACGAACCGTTCCAGTTCGTTAGAGCTATGGAATAGATTTTTATAACTGGTTAATATCTTTTCGTATAGGAGGACGTTTTCCTTTTTCTTGTAGGCATGGTTGTACAATCGGTATAACTTGGGTGCACAACTCCTCCACAGATCCGAGGGAACACCTGTCTTGATTAATGTGTCTAACACAACCGGTGCGTATACACAGTGTCGGATAGACGTATTGAGCAAACGACCCGCTTCTTCCAACTCGTTTAGGTCTGTTAGGTGGTGTAGTGTAGAAATGCTTTGGTTAACGATCCATTCTAACCCGGATTTCGGATTTTTTAGACCTTCCGCCTTTTCCTTGGCATTGTGAACATATTTGTAAAACGTTACTTCGAACTTCAACCATCTTACATGCGTTTCAACATCGTCCGATACGACGGTTCGTTCTAGCGGTTTGGTTAATTCCCTCTTGACCCTTTCCAGCAGGTCGCTATCGATCTCTCGGGTTAATACGCTGTAGACGTCGTCCCTCTCCTTGAGCAGATCAACGATCCGCTTATGTGTTTGTGTATCTTTGGTCTTCTGGATAAAATCCTCCAGGATCTGCCTTTCTCTCATCTCCTTGGAGATCACTTTTTGTTCTTTGAGTTTGCCAGTAGGTTCTTTCTTGTGTTTGGTTTTTCTCTCTGTTTTCTCCTTTGCCTTCAGTCCTTTTTCTTCAGCAGACGTTCCATCCATGCATTCTTTGTAAACAAAACAGTATAAAAACCCGCTGGGTAGAAAACAGGTGTTTCTCCGCAGTCGGGACACCTTTATAAAACTTGAGTGTGTGGTAAGATGATGAATATGTTATCTCTTGAAGACGTTGCAACCGAGATTCGTAGATGTCATCGTTGCGACCTCGCGAACTACCGTACCTGCGTTGTGCCGGGTGAAGGGCCTGCGGATGCAGAGGTTATGTTTATCGGTGAAGCACCCGGGCGTGAGGAGGACCTGAGCGGGCGACCGTTTGTAGGCGCGGCCGGGAAGATACTGGACGGATGGATAAGAGAACTGGGTCTGACTCGTGATAAGGTATTCATTACAAGCGTTATTAAATGTCGTCCGCCTAACAATCGAAAACCCACTCGTGAAGAGGTCTTAGCATGTTCGCCTTACCTGGATATGCAGATACAGGTGATAGACCCTGAGGTAATATTCCTTTTAGGTTCTGTAGCGCTCGGTTATGCCGTTGACAGGTTTAATCTGCCTGTAGAACGTTCTGTTCGGATGAACAGTATTGCCGGCTCGGTGTTTGTCGTGAACGATTTCGTGTTGGGTCGGACAACTCTGGTACCTTTCTATCACCCTGCTTATTTGATATACAATCGAAGAAAAACCGATGAGGTTAACAACCTGTTGAATAAACTACGTGTTCTGATCTGACGTCTTTTGATCTGACAACACACAACATATTCCAGTTGTTCGGCTATTTATAACACTACGAGAAGATAGGGGGATGATTTGAGAAAATAAGAGATGATTCAAGAGAAGGTGCTTCAAGGACCCCGTTCAACAGACGGTGCGTATGCACACATAAGTTTGGAGGTGATCTATCCGCAGGTTCCCCTACGGATACCTTGTTACGACTTAGCCCCCCTCACGGACCCCTGACTCGACACCGGCCGAGACCGGCGCCTCATCAGGAACCCACTTGGGTGACTTGACGGGCGGTGTGTGCAAGGAGCGGGGACGTATTCACCGCGCGTTCCTTACGCGCGATTACTAGGGATTCCAGCTTCACGAGGGCGAGTTCCAGCCCTCGATCCGGACTGAGACCGGGTTTAGGGGATTAGCTTCTCCTTTCGGAGTCGCAACCCATTGTCCCGGCCATTGTATGTCGCGTGTAGCCCGGGGGATTAGGGGCATACTGACCTACCGTCGCCCGCACCTTCCTCCCACTTAACGCGGGCAGTCCCCCTATAGTGCACCCGTCCCGGAGGACGAGTTAGCAAATAGGGGCACGGGTCTCGCTCGTTACCGGACTTAACCGGACACCTCACGGCACGAGCTGACGATGGCCATGCACCACCGCTCAGCGCGTCTGGCAAGATCTTCAGTCTGGCCTTCATCCTGCTGTCGCCCCCGGTAATATTCCAGGCGTTTCATCCAATTGAACCGCAACATCCACCCCTTGTGGTGCTCCCCCGCCAATTGGTTTAAGTTTAAGCCTTGCGGCCGTACTCCCCAGGCGGCGGACTTATCGCCTTCGCTTCGACACTGCAACGGCCCTAAGCCATTGCAGCATCCAGTCCGCATCATTTACAGCTGGGACTACCGGGGTATCTAATCCCGTTCGCTCCCCCAGCCTTCGTCCCTCACCGTCGGACGCGTTTTGGCCAGGCGCCTTCGCCACCGTGAGTCCCCACGGGATCACAGGATTTAACCCCTACCCCGTGAGTACTCCTGGCCTCCCCCGCTCCCAAGTCGAGCAGTATCCGTTGCACGCCCTCGGGTTGAGCCCGAGGATTTCACAACGGACTTACTCGACCGGCTACGGACGCTTTAGGCCCAGTATTCGTGGGCACCACTAGGGCTGCCGGTATTACCGCGGCGGCTGGCACCGGTCTTACCCAGCCCTTATTCGCCGAGCTGTCTACACTCGGCAAAAGGCCATGCCTTTCGACATGACCACTCGGAGTCCCCCCGTCACGCTTTCGCGCATTGCGGAGGTTTCGCGCCTGCTGCACCCCGTAGGGCTAGGGCCCTTGTCTCAGTGCCCTTCTGGGGGCTCCCACTCTCATGGCCCCTACCGATTATAGGTTTGGTGGGCCGTTACCCCACCAACTGCCTAATCGGCCGCAGTCCCATCCTAGGGCGGTGTACGGCCATTCCCGCACACCCTTTGGGCGATGGGACATTCCAGTACCCATCACCTATCGGGGATTCCCCTCAGTTTCCCGAGGTTGTCCCCGTCCCTAGGGTAGGTTGACCACGTGTTACTCAGCCGTTCGCCGTCCCTGGAAGGCCAGGGGCAGACTTGCATGGCTTAGTCGGACTCCGATAGCAGTACCCTCCAGCACCATCAACTGGAGTTTTTCCACCTAGGGAGTACGTTCGAGCACCGTCCTGTATTAGGGGTCCTTGAAGCCTGTTAACAGCCAGAGAACCCTCTGACTGATTAACCCTCCTGAAATGCGACTTCCCCGTTTGCCGGACGGCACGTGGGAAGTGTCTATAATAATAACCAAACAGTTTAAAAACCTTACGCACGCACTCCGGCCGTTGCGATTGTGAATAAATCCTCAAATTCTTCTTAAAAACCGGATTTTGATTTGGTTAACTGCCTTTTACGTTCGCACCTCCTTCCCTTCTCATGTTCCTTCTATTCGGTCCCCCTATTGATCGGTTTATGTTTTCTTCTTCCCTTCTCCCCAACCGACAGATTACTCCGACCAGATCAATTTCGGAATTTTGGCTAGTATACTCGCCATATTTCAGAATTTTGGCTATTTTGTTAGCCATTTTTCCAAATTCGCTCCAAAGGTTAGAATCCGGTTTAAAAGGTTAAGATTAGGTTTTGTACTCCTATTCGTTCGGTCTCTATCCTATCGGTCAACCCTCCAACTCGGAAGGGTCAGGTGCCTCGCCGACCCAGTTATCCCTCTGTACCCTTATCTGTATCCTGTCGTCGTATACCAATCTCTTCAGCGCCTGTGTTTCTTCATAGGAGAGGTTTAGGAGTGTGCTGAATAACTGGATGAACTCCTCCTTACGCCTGTAGTTCAGCTTCAACCTGTCGAACGTATATATTGTCGGGTCCGGGTTGAGGTCCTCCCTTTCGATCTCCAATTCTATTGCGGTCTTTACCCTACTCCTCGGGATACCACCAACCATGAGACCTACCCCATAGTTTTGGAAGTGTTTCATGATAAACCTAAAGAGGTCGGGATACTCCTTCCTGAAGTTTGATTTGATCAACTGATAGATGGAGAGTTTATCTATCCCTCTCCTTTTGAACTCATCAAGCAGATGCTTGCCTGCTTTAGTTTTCCGGTATTTAAGTATCTTCTCCAGTATCTTTATGTCCCACAACCTACCTTCGTTCATCCCCATTACTTTATAGAAACCGTACACCCTATTACGTCCTTGGATTATGATCCCGTTTATCATCCTATACTGCTTTGGATAATGTTGGGCTATGTACGTTGAGGTGAGAAACTCATCGTCTTTCGGGAGGAGTTCGTTCACATACCAGTTGAAGAGGTCTATCAGTATGATACACCTTCCCTTCTCTTTCATCCAGTTAACGTTTAACATATTGTTTATTACCTTAATCCTCTCAACACGTTCGCTTTCTATCCCTATACCGTTTAATGCGCGGTACCAGTCACTTCCCCAAGGGTCGTACGTGTGTATTATCTGATTAAACCTGTTCGGGAACCCTCTTGAGAAAAACTTCTGGGTGAGGAATACGTTATTATACCTCTTAATCCTCTTGATATGGTCAGGTATCTCCTCCTCGGGAGCTACTTTTTTGGTCCTTAACCTATGCCTCATCATACTCCCCACCCATCTTTTTGTTTCCTGTTAGGGACACCTAACGATAATCGGTTTGCTAATCCCCTTAACATACTACTCTGTAGGTTCAGGCCAGGCTGTTCGGTTCGGTCATCCTATCTGTCCTGGAGTTAACATAACCCGTTTTCTCATCTGATGTGGTGCGTGTTCTTTTATGTTCATTCACGATATTATTATGTATACAATATTTTTATTTGTTCTGGTCGGTTGTCTTGCGTGATAGTGAAAAATCCGGATTAACTCAATATGAAGAATTGAAATCTATACCGAACTCGTCCACCATTCTTGTATTCCACCAAACCTTGTACTTCTCTTCTTACTCATCTCCAACGAATTAATTTTATAGGGATTATTCACGAAGGCAGCAGCCGTTCCTGCTATGTGAATTCTTGTCCGCCTTGTTTATGTGCTTTTTAGCGAGAGGAAGTAATTTCGGGAGAATACGTTAGGAGTACTTTTATGAATACTATTTTTGGGAGATGAGTAAAAGGAAAGTGTAAAGAGAGTCTCCAAATTCAAATTTTAAGGGAACACCAAACTTATTTACAATTACACATCTGCGGGGCTCGGTACAGAAAGGTTTAAATATGTTTATTTG
>JAGGXE010000022.1 GCA_021163225.1 Candidatus Micrarchaeota archaeon
ACCTTATTCGGCGGAAGGAAAGGGGGATAACGGTGCTCGTTTTTACGGCATAAAGGTTTATAATCTTAACAGATATTTTTACTTTATGCAGTTAACGTTGATATTCCTGGTGGTGGGTGCGATTCTGTTTCTCGGTTATCTGGCCACCATCATGTTCAAACGGTTTAAGATTTCTTCGATATTGATACTGATGTCGATAGGTTTGCTCTTGGGTCCTGTGTTTCATCTCGTTGACGTGTCGGAAGGTAGCGTAATAAGACAACTGTCTCCTGTCATGGGCGCAATTGCGTTGATCACGATCCTTTTCGATGCCGGTACGAAAATGAATATAGGTCGTTTGATCAGGTCTCTGCCGCGCGCATCCGTTTACACGGTCCTAGTGTTCGTCCTAACGGTGTTGGGTGTCGGGACGGTCTTACACTATGTATTCGGATGGGATTGGATATACGGATTGATGTTCGGTGCAGCGGTGGGCGGTACAAGTTCCCCGATAGTGATACCGATGGTGGAAGGAGTATCGATCTCCACACGTATCAAAGATCTCCTTGCACTGGAATCGACGCTTACCGACGTGCTCTGCGTATTAACAGTCGTAGTTCTTATCCAGATACTGACCAGCCCTACCCCCGTACCTCTTGAAAAGGCGGTCTTCGGTAACCTTATCGCCAAGATTTCCGTATCGGTATTTCTGGGCACCGTTGCAGCGGCTTTCTGGATCTTTTGGTTGATCAAGATCAAATCGACTCAGGAGTACAACTATATGCTTACCGTGGCACTGGTGCTGATTCTTTATGCAATTACCGAGATGTCTTACGGAAGCGGTGCCATAGCCGTCTTCGTGTTCGGTTTGGTTCTTGCTCACAGGAAAGAGTTGTCCCAATGGATAAGGATAGACCACGAATTCATCAAACCTCAAAGGTTTATGATGTTTCAGGAGGAGGTCACATTCTTCGTACGTACGTTCTTCTTTGTTTACATCGGGTTGTTGATCAGTACCGAATACTTCACGTCCACTACAATCGTAATGAGTTGCATAGTGTTGGTGATAGCGCTACTGTCACGCAAGATCTCTCAATCGGTCCTTTTAAGAGATGCCGACCCTAAAGAGAAGAAGATGGTGATCATGTTCCTGCCGCGCGGGTTGGCTGCCGCGGTGTTAGCGTCCCTGCCCACCGCTTACGGTATCACTATCCCTTATTTTGAGGAGGGTGTGTTTGCAACAGTTTTCTTAACAAACCTGTTTGCATCGTTCGGTGTATGGGTCATAGAAAGGGAATACAGATCTCGGAACAAACAGTCATCCAACGAACCATTGTCATCGCATCGGGAAGTGTTGAAGAGCAGACCCGTTAAGACAGGAAAAAACTGAACGGTCCAAAAAATCCTAACGCGGGGTATATGTTACAACCCTGTTCTTTGTTTTCTTTGCTTCGTACAACGCTGAATCGGTTTTCTTTATGATGTCTTCCACAAGTTCCCTTCCAACACCTTCCGTAACCATCGAGATTCGGAGTCGGTCGGCCGGTTGAAACGAGAGCAACCCTGCACTGAGCGTGACCGTTAACCGTTTACCGTCAACCATGAATGTCTCTTCAGCAACGGACCTTCTCAATCGATCTATCAATCTCAAGGCGGAACTTTTTTCGAATCCTGGCATGATCACGTAAAATTCGTCACCGCCGTACCTGCACACGTCTATGTTGTGAGCATCTGCGAACTGTTTGAACATGTTACCTAACCTTTCCAGGATTCGGTCCGTGACATAATGTCCTTCTGTATCGTTTATCTTTTTCACACCGTCCAAATCTATCATGGCAAAAGAAACAGGGTAACCTTTACGTCCCGCATCTTCCAACACGTCCAACATCCTCGATTCGAGATACTGTCTGTTGAACAACCCAGTCAACCTGTCTCTCACTGCCATGTTTTTAAGCATTCTCATCGTCTCAGCATTAGCGAAAACGCGTTCGACCAACCGTTTTACTGTGAGTAACGTTTTGTGCAATACCTTCTCATCCGGTTCGTTCTCGTCATCGACGGACAGTAACCAATCACCGTTACCTATGTTTAATGCGATGAGTCCGAACCATTTCTGTCCGATAACCGATGCTACCTTATCCTCTGCTGCGGCGTCTCCGGTGACGATCACCGGTTTCTGTGTTTTAAGGGTCTGTTGCACGTACCAATAACTGTTCGGGACCAATATGTTAGTCAACCTCTCCTCGTCCTTCTTCGGGACAGCGGCAACGCAACGTAACATGTTCCCGGCACTGGTGTACAACCTAACCCTACGCATACCTGTTATTATTCTGACAATCTCGAGCAATGAATAAATCCGGTCATGGGGAGATCCGTCGAAAAGTTCGCTTATCAGGTCGATGAGTTTTAACTGTTTTTCGACATCCTCAAAACTCCGTTCTCTCATGGTCTCACTCTAATTCTTCGGTTCTGATTCTCGACATACTTGTTATACTTTCCCCTTCACCGAGACGCATGATACGTACACCGTGAGCGTATCTGCCCATTACCCTTACATCTTTTGTTCTTATCCGTATCGAACGTCCGGCGGATGTAATGAACAGTAGTTCATCAGAATCGTTTACTGCAGCGACGTCTACAACTTTCCCGGTTTTGGTGTCTACAGGCACGTTTATTATGCCTTTACCGCCTCTGTGTTGTAACCTGTAATCTTCCATCTTCGAACGTTTACCGTAACCGTTCTCGGTTACTGTAAACACCGTGTCACCGTCGTTGATAACCATCCCTACAACTCTGTCATCCCCTCTCAACCGAATCCCGTGTACACCGATCGCTACGCGACCCATCTCCCTGACATCAGATTCGTTGATCTTTATACAGTATCCCCTCTCAGTTGCAATGAGGATGTGCCTGTTCCCGTCCGTGAACCTAACACTTACCAGTTTATCGTTCGGTAGGAGTTTCAGTCCTATTATACCCCCTTTTCTTACCTTGCTGTAAGCCGACAACCGGGTTCTTTTTATGATGCCTCTCTCGGTCACGAACACCAGGTAACCGTGTTGATCAAGGTTGCTTATCTTTAAGGTGGCGGTGATCTTCTCATCCGCGGGCATCTCCAACAGAGCGGCCAACGGTTTGCCTACTGCATACCTTCCGGTTTCCGGTATCCTGTATACCTTTAACCATCTGAGTATTCCTTTATCAGAGAACACGAGAAGGTAATCGTGGTTATCTGCGACTAATACATCTACCACCGCGTCCTCTTCGCGCGTCTCGGTAGCGATTATACCTTTGCCACCGCGTTTCTGAGTCCGGTACTCCTCAAGAGGTACGCGTTTGATGTACCCGCGTCGTGTGATCGTTATTACCATTCTTTTATTTGGTATGAGCTGTTCGAGTACCATGTCCTTGGGTTGATCGATGATCTCGGTTCTTCTTTCGTCACCGTATTTCTCTTTTATCTCGTTCAGTTCTCTTTCGATGACGGATTTCAGTACTGATTCGTTGGATAGAATGTTATTCAACTCTTCGATCCTAGTGTTCAGAGCGTTTATTTCATCCTCGAGTTTGTGACGTTCGAGAGCAGTTAACCTGCTCAACCTCATCTCCAGTATCGCGTTCGCCTGTCTTTCAGATAACGAGTACGTTTGCATAAGATATTCTCTCGCTTCTTTAGGATCCTTGGATTTTCTGACCTTGTCTATCACATCGTCTATATTGTTGAGCGCTACCATCAATCCTTCTACAATATGTTTTCTGTCCAACGCATTCTTAAGTTCGAACCTACATCTCCTCGTTATCACTTCTTTTCTGAACTTCAAGAACTCCATCAGCATCTCTCTCAGATTCAGCGTTCTCGGTACTCCGTTGACTATTGCGGTGTTTATCACACCGAACGTCTTCTCTAAATCCGTATGAAAATACAGTTGATTGAGTACAATCTCAGGGTTGACCCCCTTCCGTACACTGATCACTACCTCTATGTTACCGCGTGAAGAGAGATCTTTTAGCCCGGTGATATCCGGTAACTTCTTTTTCTTAACAAGTTCTGCGATCTGTTCCAACAGTTCTGATTTGTTGACCTGGTACGGTAGTTCCGTGATTATGATCTGATTGTTCTTTTCATCAACCCTGGCTTTACCGCGTACGGATATGATCCCGCGTCCCTTGGTATAACTCTCGACTATGCCGCTCCTCCCGACGATTACGCCACCTGTCGGAAAATCCGGCCCGTGAACAATGCTCATCAGTTCCTCCACGGTCATGTTGGGGTTATGCAGAAGCGCTATCAAAGCGTCAACGATTTCGTTCAGGTTATGGGGAGGTATGTTTGTGGACATGCCCACCGCTATCCCTGAGGAACCGTTGATCAGCAGGTTGGGTATCCGTGTCGGTAAGACAACGGGTTCCTTTAACGAACCGTCAAAGTTCGGTACAAAATCTACTGTATCTTTATCTATGTCGGCTACGAGTTCGTTTGCAATCTTGCTCAGTCGAACTTCTGTGTATCGCATGGCTGCTGGCGGGTCACCGTCGATCGAACCGAAGTTGCCGTGTCCGTCAACCAAAGGATAACGCATCGAGAAATCCTGTGCCATACGAACCAGCGACTCGTAAATCGCAGCGTCACCGTGCGGATGATATTTACCCAAGACCTCACCGACAACTCGTGCGCTCTTCTTATGCGGTTTGTTATAAGTGTTACCCAGTTCTAACATCGAATAGATGATCCTTCTGTGAACAGGTTTCAAACCGTCCCGGACGTCAGGAAGGGCTCTCCCGATAATCACGCTCATTGCGTACTCCAGGTACGACGTCTTCATTTCCCGTTCCACAGGTATTTCAACGATGTTCATAACCATTCACCGATTTCCCAAAAGTTTTCATATGTCCAGATTCATGACCTCGCGAGCATGTTTGTAGATGAATTCTCTCCGGGGTTCCACCTTCTCACCCATGAGTATGGTGAACAGTTGATCCGCCAACGCAGCATCTTCTATTGTGATCCTTTTCAGTATCCTGCGTTCAGGGTCCATGGTTGTTTCCCATAACTGTTGAGGATTCATCTCACCGAGACCTTTGTATCTCTGGATAACGCATTTCTCCGGATGTTCCAGACCTTTCATGATCTCCTCCAGTTCGCGGTCGCTGTATGCGTACCTGACCTGTTTTCCGCATTTGATCGCATAGAGGGGCGGTTGCGCTACATACACGTAACCGTTTTCTATCAACGGTCTCATCTTTCTGTAAAAGAAAGTCAGGAGAAGTGTG
Organism: Candidatus Micrarchaeota archaeon; assembly: GCA_021163225.1. NCBI lineage: Archaea > Nanobdellati > Microcaldota > Microcaldota archaeon. The sequence goes on from JAGGXE010000022.1 coordinate 5,251, forward strand.
CGGATATGCGCTCCGTCAACATCCGCATCGGTCATGATGATGATCTTGTGATACCTGAGTTTAGATAGGTCCAGGTTATCATCCGTACCGCAACCGAGTGCCGTGATAAGTGTTCTGATCTCTTTGTTGGATAATATCTTATTCAAAGGCGCCTTTTCAACGTTCAGTATCTTACCTTTCAAAGGTAGGACCGCCTGCGTTCTTTTATCCCTACCTTGTTTTGAGGACCCTCCCGCACTGTCTCCCTCTACGATGAAAAGTTCTGCCTTTGCAGGGTCGCGTTCCGTGCAATCCGCAAGTTTGCCCGGTAACGAACCGTTCTCCAGAGCCGATTTCCTTCTGACAAGTTCTCTGGCTTTTTTCGCGGCGATACGTGCCTGCATAGCCCTCATTATTTTGCCTATGATAACGCGCGCTTCCGCGGGATGTTCCTCCAGATATTCTTTAAGTTTTGCATAAACCGCCTTTTCAACGATACCCTTCACTTCATAGTTGCCCAGTTTGGTTTTGGTTTGGCCTTCAAACTGCGGTTGCGGGACAAGCACCGAAACAACAGCAGTGAGACCTTCGGAAACATCGTGGCTTTCGAACCGTTGATCCTTCTCTTTGAAAAAACCGTTGCTCTTCGCATACTCGTTCAACACGCGCGTCAAAGCAGTTTTAAACCCGACAAGATGGAACCCGCCTTCAACGGTGTTGATGTTGTTAGCAAAACTGATTACTGTAGATGTATAAGATGTAGTATACTGAAGAGCGAATTCTACGGTAATGTCATCTACAGATTTTTTGTAATGGATTACATTGTGTAACGGTTCTTTGTTGGTGTTAAGGTATTCGACGAATTCTTTCAGTCCGCCTTCATAGTGGAATGTTTCCCCGGTACCTTTGCGTTCGTCCCACAGGGATAACCTGACCCCAGGGTTGAGAAAGGCTAACTCTCTCAACCTGTTCGCAAGGATATCGTAATCGAACGAGGTTTCGGAGAAGATCTGCGGGTCAGGTTTGAACCGTACCACTGTCCCCGTTCTCTCCGTTTCCCCGATAACCTCTACATCCTGTGTCGGTTTCCCGCGTTCGTACCTCTGGAAAAATATCTTTCCGTTCCTGTAAACCTTAACTTCTAACCATTCGGATAATGCGTTAACCACGCTCACTCCAACACCGTGTAAACCTCCGCTGACCTTGTAAACAGTTTTATCGAACTTGCCTCCTGCGTGGAGATGCGTCATAACGATTTCCAGAGCCGATTTGTTGAACTTTTTATGAATCTCCGTCGGTATGCCTCGACCGTCATCGCTTACCTCTACAGACCCGTCTTTCATTATCTTTACTTCTATGTTTTTGCAGAATCCGGCTGTCGCTTCATCTATGCTGTTGTCTACAACTTCGTAGACAAGATGATGAAGACCGCGAACACCTGTGTCCCCGATGTACATAGCAGGCCGTTTTCTCACGGCTTCCATACCGCCAAGAACTTTGATCGCTTCTGCAGTATACTCTGCCTTTTCTTCAGCCATCCAATAAGCACCTCATTAACGACTTAAATAGTGACCTCTAAAACGGTTTTTTCTCAGTAAAATTTACTCACGAATCATATTTAAACCTTACCTTAATTCTCTGTATCGTCCCGAATCAGGCTCCTCTCGATGCTTCTGGTTCATGTTTTCTTTTTCACAAAATCACTCACTATTAGTAGTTATCCCCTGTTGTTTTGGCCTTTTTTCAACGAGAGGGAATAGTTTTGGGATAGTGCACTTACCTTAATTCCCTTCTCACTTCATTTTTTACTTTTCCTTTTTTCCCTACTATTATTATTTCTTCGTACGGTAGTTAGCGAATCCAACTATAAACAAATATTAAAAATACCTTTCCAAAATTATGTAACTATGATTGTCGATGTTCACTGTCATCTGGTTGACGTGAGAAACTTCGATAGGTCTTTGATAGAGACGAGTGACCGAATTTTTATTACTGCGGGATACGATTATCGGACCACTGAAAAGACTGTTGAACTGGTTTCAAAACTGTCTAATGTGTTTGCTGTTGTAGGCATCGCCCCGCAGACAGTGTTGCGTACATCGCAGGAATATGTGGATGAATC
>JAGGXE010000023.1 GCA_021163225.1 Candidatus Micrarchaeota archaeon
CGGTATTCGGTAGATTTATGAAACTGTTTGGCTACCTTTTTATTTGAGTGTCTACATGTAAATACATCCCGATAGAATACCGATTTATCAAACAGTTTAGGAGTTTCACCTAACCTACCGCTCCGAACCTGTTTAAAATTCAACCATAGGTTGTTTGCATTTGACATTTTGGTTAAAAACTGAACAAAATAACGGTTATTTTGGAAAATAATTGAACAAAAAGTCAAACCCCTTTATACTTCCGACCCATATCTCCAGATGAACATGAAAGCAAACCCGAAGGAAAAGTTATTTGGAGAATGGTTTTCTAAGAGAGAAATAAACTAACCCGGTTTCTCCCGAACCTCTCTCACAATCTCTTCGTACATGGAGAGTAGGACATCCACCACTTCTCTTTTACCTTCTTCCACATCATCCATCAGTTGATACATCTCTCGTGTTTTCTCCTCGCTCACGAACTCCCTGAAATGTTTTGTTAGATAGTTATATACGTATTCTCCGAGTTGTGTTGGATAGAGTCTCCCCTTCTTCTCTACGATATAGTGTCTCTTGTATAACTTGTTGATGATCTGAGCATAGGTACTGGGTCGTCCTATACCACGTTCTCTCATCAACCTTATAACATCACCTTCTGTAAGTGGATAGGCCTCAGGTACCTTTTCGATCAAGACCCTACCTCTACGTGTACCTGGTTTGATGGTATAAATCTGGAACACGTACGGATACAACTCATAGGTTCTCCCCTGAACCTCCTCCACTAGATCTATCTCTTTCTCAGTATACTGTCCTATCCCCACACGTATTCTATACACCGCGTGTTTGACTCTCATAGGTTTACCCTGGGATGCCATAAACCTCCTGAACACCAAGTCGTACACCTTCAACATACTACTATCCAGTTGGAGGGGACTTCCTCTCTCGGATAAGAAAGATCTGATATCGTCTACGGTTAACGGACGTGTCGGACGAATACATTCATGAGCACCACCCGACCCCCAATGTCTCCCCTGGAAATCCTCACCTAGAAAGATACGAGCGATACGTAATCCCATATCTGAAACATGTGTGGAATCGGTTCGATGGTATGTGATCAAACCGTTCTCAAACAATCTCTGTAATATGTCCATCGTTTCCCTACTGGATAATCCTAACCTCTTATGCGCGTCTCTGAGGAGTTCATCTGTGGTATACGGCGGGAGTGGATTCCGTTCTTCTTCGTACTCCTTAATTCTTTTCACATCTACTCTCACCCTACTCGGTTTAACGTCCGGTTTGACTTCGGGAAGATCGACTCGTACGCCATCTACGTCCAGTACTACCCGTTTAACCTTCCTTTTACTCCTCTTATAATACTCTATTATCCATCCTAAGACAGGTGTCTGGACACGACCCGCTGACAGGTTATTTGATTCAAACGCCTTACGCACCTTATCACTGAGTTCGAACCCGATCCATCTATCCTCAACCCTACGGACTACTTGTGCATGGACTAACCGCTTGTTTAGGGTACGTGGTGATCCGATCGCTCTAAGAAAAGCGGGTTTAGTAATCTCGTGTAATTCGATCCGTGATATCTCTTTATCGGGTAATAACTGTGATAGGTCCCAACCGATCTTCCCACCTTCCACATCCGGGTCTGTCGCTATAAATACGCGTTCAACCTCTTCAGAAACGTATCTTAGGTTATCTATTATGGATCTGCTATCGTGTAGGTCTTTACAGTCTATATCTTCGTCAGTAAACTGTACCCCTAAATCCTTACACCTCTTAATCGTAGTGTAATGTGGGAGTACCGACCTCTGTTCGGGATACACTTCTACTCCGTGGAAGTATCTCTTTGTTATCAGATCTACGGTATGACCTAAGGAAGCAGTTATGATCAACACGTATTCTCCTGAATATATCTCGTAAAACGGTTGTCCATTTATCACCCTCAAGGCAGGACGGCCGAAGAACCTGGCTATCTCCTTGGCCTTTGTAGGAGATTCTACGACCACCAGAACCGGTTGGGGTTCGACCCTTTCCTTTTCGGACCGTTCTAGCCAGTGGACTGCATCCCCGTAGTCATAAGGGTTCATCTCAGCATCATACATACTCGCTTTTATCTCGAACACCTCTAACATCTTTGGATCATCCATTACTATAGAAACACCTGGTGTCATCCCCTGAGAAGTCATACGTGAAGTCCTCCCGCTCGCTTGTATATACGTCTTCATGTCTGGGATTATTATCTCATCGCCTGTGATCAACGCAGTTCCGATTACCTTACCATCATACTTCTTTATCTCATCCCGAAAGACCATCATCTCCTCTTCAGACAATCCTTCTTTCGGTAGAACTGAGAGACCTAACCTCTTCTTAACCTCTGGTAGGTTGTTCGCTAATAAACCTACTATCCAACTGTCCGGGGAGATATTATCTATCCTTATTCTTCTGTGTGGTATCCCGCAAAAGATCGCCACTCTCGCTCTCTCTGGGAGATCGATCCCTCTAACTAATCTACCGTACGGTGCGGAAACACCGACTAACACGTCAAGATCACCGGTAGCGAACCGTGATATCTCTTCGTCGGTACCTACTCTAACCCCCTCATTCTTCAACCGTGAGACAACCGTATCCACCCAGTCCTCCCTAGGCAGAAATATTAGAATACCATTTTTCCATTCATGTATAACGTCTGTCAACCGTGCAAGTACATCTTCAGGTATCCCTTCACGTTCGGTCCAATCGATAGGTATCTTATAATCACGTATGTTCCTGAGGAGATGTTTGGTTGAACTTACATCTATCCCGAGTACCTCTCGCAAGATCCGTGTCGACTCACCCGGTTTGGCGGTAGCGGTTGCTATCACCAGTTGACCTTTCTTCACACGCTTCTCTGGTTTGGTCGTTCCAGAACCTTTAGGTGCCCGGTTGACATCGTATCCGAGTAAACTCAGTATCTTAGGTAGGTTTTTTGACCCCTTTAAAACCGCATCCAGATCGTCTACAAAGATGAAGTCAAAACGGTTGTTTTTCAACTCGGTGTAATGGAACACCAAGAAGGATGCGGTAGTGATCAGTATCCTAAAAGATCTGTCTCTTATCTTAAGGAGGACCTCCTCCTTTTCCTTTTCGGGAAGGTTCCCGTGATAGACGATTATATCTCTTTCGTCTATACCCCTCTTACTTTTTAGGTGTGAGATCATTCGATCCCGGGTTTGTTTTACGAGGTTTGTGGTCGGTACAATCAGATAACATCTTCTACCTGAGAGCGCGAGATACTCTGCCATCCTGGTTCCGAAGGTACTCTTACCCGTTCCGGTGGGTGATGTGATGGCAAAGGATTCTCCTCTTAACACACGCAGGGTCCACATCTTCTGAAGTGGTTTAAGTGGTTGACCAAAAAACTCCTCGAACGATTTAATCTTATTATACTCTTCTCCTACTGATTCGTCAAAGGGTGTGCCGGTGTTCTTACAGTATCCTTCCTCCACCTCTTGGTCGGTTAACCAGCCACCACATACCGGACAGAGATCCTCGTACACAAGAGTAAGACCCTCTGGTATCTTATCTGCATCCATCATGTTAGGTTTGATGTGATGATGGTTTTTAAAATGTCGCCCAATTCCGTCATGAAAAAAGAATTTTTTTCCAAAGGTCCGCCGACTGTTTTAAAAACTCTTTTCTACAAATGAAGAGGTGATGAAACCGAGATTAACACCCGAACTTGCATACGTAATAGGACTGTGGAAGATGCGCAGGACTAAAGAAGGGATAGGTGTCAAGGGGAGCAAGGAACTGTTATCATCGTTTGTTAAAGGGGTGTTGGAAGCGGGCCTGACCACACCTGACAAACTGCTCACCGATAAAAACAAGGTTTACTTTTATCATTCCAAGTACAGGAAATTCTTCCAAGACGTATTGAAACGCGAGAAAGAAGTATTCAGATACAAGAACGATTACAGTGCCGCATTTTTAGCAGGGTTGTTCGATGCACGGGGAGGTTTTTCCAGGGACGGCAAAACCGTTTACATTGCCAATGCCGACGTAATGGACGAACTGGTCGTTCTCAATGCAGGATTTAAAGGAAAACTTATAAAAGATAAGTTGATAATAGTGGACAGAGACAGTTTTATAAAATTCATAGGAAGGTATGCAAAGATGCTCGATTCATTATCTTCGGAAGGAGGGGATTAAAGGATGGGTAAAGAAAAAAGACTGATAACTTCTGCATTACCCTACGTGAACAACATACCGCATTTAGGCAACATCATCGGATGCGTGTTATCTGCGGACGTGTTCGCACGGTTCTCAAGGTCCAGAGGATACGATACGTTGTACGTATGCGGCACTGACGAATACGGGACAGCCACGGAAATCACCGCGTTAAAGGAAGGTACGACTCCGAAGGCGGTTTGCGACAAGTATTACAGGATCCATGCAGACGTCTACAGATGGTTCGGTATCTCGTTTGACATATTTGGAAGAACAACAAACGATAAACATGTAGGAATTACTCAGGACATATTCATGAAACTCTACAAAAACGGTTACATAACAGAGAAGGTTATCGACCAATTCTACGACCCCGATAAAGGTATCGCATTAGCAGACAGATACATCCGCGGGACATGTCCTTATTGCGGTTACGAAAACGCACGCGGCGACCAATGTGAAGAATGCGGACGGTTACTCTCACCGGACCAACTGATCAATCCGATAAGCGTCGTCTCCGGCAAACCGCCCGTAAAACGCAAATCAAAACATCTGTTTCTAAACCTCCCTGCATTACAGAAGGAGGTTAAGGATTGGATCGAAAAAACGCATGAGAAAGGGTTCTGGTCTGATAACACGTACAGCATAGCAAAGGCATGGTTGAAGGAAGGGTTAAGAGAAAGGTGTATAACCAGGGACCTGAAATGGGGTGTCCCGGTGCCTCTACAGGGTTATGAAGACAAAGTATTCTATGTATGGTTTGACGCACCGATCGGTTATATATCGATAACGATGAGTTTTACTGAGGACTGGGAATCGTGGTGGAAAGGTGAACAGGTCAAACTGTATCAGTTCATGGGCAAAGACAATGTTCCCTTTCACACAACCGTATTCCCTGCAACATTGATCGGCACTGGAGAAAATTGGGTGCTTGCGTTTCATATCAACTCTACAGAGTACCTGACGTACGAAGGTGGCAAATTCTCGAAAAGCGAAAACAGAGGCGTGTTCGGTACCGATGCAATGACCTCAGGTATACCGCCGGACGTTTGGAGGTACTACCTGCTCGTCAACAGACCTGAGACCTCGGACACCGATTTCAGTTGGGACGATTTCAAAGAAAAGACAAACAAAGAACTCATAGGCAACCTAGGAAACCTCGTCAACCGAGTTATGACGTTTACGCACAGGTACTTCAACGGCCGTGTACCGACTCCTGCCGAACTCAACGATGAAGATAAACGGTTTCTGGACGGACAGAAGGAATTGATAGATAGGATCACAGATTCGTTGGAACACGTAAAACTAAAACAGGGTCTGAGGGAGATCATGGAATACTGCGGCAGGGTCAACCAGTACATCCAGTTCACCGCGCCCTGGAGAACTGTGAAAGAAGACCCGGACCGATGTGCAACTTCCGTCTACATATTGATGAACCAGGTCAAAGATCTGGGGATACTGATAGAACCGTACCTTCCGTTCACCGCAGAAAAGATATTTAACATGCTTAACATAGACAAACCGGGATGGGACGATTTGGGTCGGTTTACGTTAACAGAAGGTCATGTGATAGGCAAACAGGAGATACTGTTTAAACCGTTGGATGACAGAACTGTGGAAGACCTGAAGAAACGGTTCGGAGGTAAACGAACAACCGTCAACGACCTAGACCTGGTAGTTGGGGAGATCATCTCTGTAGAAAAGCATCCCGATGCAGACAGGTTATACGTGGAGAAAGTGAACATCGGCGACAGAACCATAACGATAGTATCCGGTTTGGTAGGATACTATACGCCTGAAGAGCTCAGCGGGAAAAAGGTAGTCATCGTAAAAAACCTTAAACCCGCAAAGATGAGGGGGATCGTATCGGAAGGTATGTTACTTGCGGTTGTAACCGGAGAAGGTGATAAACAGGAAGTCGAAGTGTTAAGCTGCGAAGATTGTGCTCCTGGCGATGTAGTCCGTCCGGAAGGGGAACATGTGGAAGGAAAAAAGTCTAAAGGCATCATCACTTACGAACAATTCAAACAAGTAAAACTTGAAGTCAAAGACCACGTGGTCTACGGGGACGGTAGACGGTTAACGGTCAACGGGAAACCGATAAAAACAGAACACGAGAAAGGTGTTGTAGAATAACCATCGCATACTGGAAAAAATCGGCATATTTATAAACGTTTATTGACAAAATTCTTAATAAATCTTTTTAAGGGCCCGTGGCGCAGCGGTAGCGCGCCTGCTTTGCAAGCAGGAGGCCGGGGGTTCAAATCCCCCCGGGTCCATTGTCCATTTCCATTAAAGAAATCTTTGGCAAATTTAATTTAACTTTCTCAAGAGTTTTAAGTTTATTGAAAATTTTTGAAAGCGGTATCAATTTATGGGTATTTAGATCCAGTGTGAAAAAATTTACCTTTTTATTTTTCATTTGTTCCCACTCTCCAATATTCTTCTTAATTCCCCAAATCTCGTTGATATGAAGTAAGAAGGTTAAGTTGTCTAATACTATGTTAATCTCTTTTATAGACGTACCTTCATACTTTTTAATACTCTCATATATTTTCTTTTGTGGTGTTCTTCCTTCTCTATCTTCTGAGAATAAAGTTTCAACTTCATAAGCAGCATTTTCTTTAACATCCCATACATCTGGTTTTGGATGTTCTCCTTTAGTGTTTGCTTCTGATAGTTGTTCTTCCGTTTTAATGTTTTCTTCTATTTCTGGAAGAGAGTTTAGTTTATATTTTTCTGAGAGAAACTTTACAATGAACCATTTTATTTGAAGATGCAATCTAGACTCTTCTCCTTCATGTTGATTAGTAGCTTGAGTGTATATTCCATATCTCTCCTTTTGTAGATTTTCAAGATACTCTTCATGTTTTGTTTTACCAGATTTATTAAAAATATTATCAAGTGTTGTACCCAATGATCTATCACCATCTATAATTTTTATGTCCATATCAATCCCTTCTATTAATAA
>JAGGXE010000024.1 GCA_021163225.1 Candidatus Micrarchaeota archaeon
ATTATATGTTTGATTAACTTATGTGCAAAAGGATGTCTCTTTTTATGTTCGAGATGTTTCTTGATGAGTTCGGTATCATTCATAGAACACACCTTCCATCAAGTAACAACAATAAATATTATGCATTTATCCTTTTTATATCTATCGCAGGTGTTTGTTTACCGTGTGCTTCTTGAATAAATACCATAACTATGCCCAACCGTTCGTCTCCTTCAAGATAACCAACTACCTTACACTTCCTTTTTTCCACATTCCATAACTCTGTGGATTATTTTACAAAGAATTATATTGTTCACAAAGGCAGTTTCCATACGATAGAAGTAAAATTCAGTGGTTTTCCAGTGGTATGATAGAAAAGTTTAATAATGTGACAGTTTTTAAAAACATCGGACTAAAACATCAAAAGTTCGGAAGCGTTTCCAAACGTGATCAGAAGGTGATGGTATGAACAGAAGATTGTTAATAGTTGGTCTTTTGCTAGTTCCTTTGGTCCTGTTTCTGACCGGTTGCACAAGGAACGAATCGGAAGAAGCGGTTTCCAGCAATCAGAGTTCCGCGAACCTGACAGTTGCACTTGAGGAAGGTTCGAGTGCTGTTTTAGGGAACTGGAATGTGACCGTAGAAGATATAAAGGTTAAGACAGAGTATGTTGATGGAACGTGCAATGTTACTGACGAACGTGCTAAGATTACAGTTGTGTTTGGAAATACTTCTATAAGAAGATGGATGACCGTCGGCGACAGTATGACATTGCCGGACGGTTCTACGTTAACGCTTTCAGATATTCAAGAGATTGTCGAAAAAGAAGAAACGCCGTGGTCTGTTGGGTCAAAGAAGGTTGTGTTCACCGTTACTGTTCCGGTTTATGACAGTCATATCAAAACCCTGTCCAAAGGAGAACATTATCTCTTGGACGATGGTAGAGAGTTATCTCTAAAGGATATAGGGATACATGCAGAATACTTCCCACCGACAGACCTTACGAGAACTATGGATGAGGGAGATAGGGTGAGCTATTCTTCGGACCTTGAGGTTTATCTTAGGAGCGTAACTGAAAACATCGTTACGGATTCTACAACAGTAGTTAATGTGACACGTGGGGAAGGTCAGCAGGTCTCACTGCCAGGTGATTACGCGGTGCGAATAATTAATATTACGCAGACCGTCGGCACACCGGATCACGAGACCGAAGTGGACGAGTATGAAGAGGGTGATTCCTTCGAACTTTCCGACGGAACCAGCGTCTCTGTGATGGAGATACACGTAGATGTGACGAACTGTTCCGAAGGGTGTTCGATAACCAACGAATCTGTGGAACTCAGGGTCTATCCAGAAGGGTCACGGTCTTACGACACTTATGTTGTTGGCGAAGGTGATTCCATAAACGCTAGCGATCGCGTGGTGTTGACGGTTCAAAGCATAGACGAAACAACCTCCTGCGAAAACGAGACTTGTGTAGTATCTAACAAGAGTGTTCGCATCAGGTCTGTTGTGTACGCTTCAGAATGTCCCGTGTCCGACCGCGAAGTAGAACTCGAACTGCTGTTCCCAGACCTTTCCACGGAGACTGTTACACTCGGTTATGGTGAGGAATACTCCTTTATTACCGGTGAAAAGGTCAAGGTTCTGTCGATCACTGAAGATGTGAGCGATTCGGTTGCGGGTTCATGCACTGTGTCTGACGAGACGGTGACCCTTCAGATAACTCTGATAACTAAGAAATGTGATGTTGCTAACAAACGTGCGAGCCTTCGTATTACTTGGCACGGTGAAGATTACTCGGTGTCATTGGATGAGGGTTCTAACAAGACGTTGTCCACGCCCTATGGAGACCTTTTTGTTGAAGTGCCCGAGATAGACGTTTCCGTGGAACAGGATGATGACAGATGTTCTGTTGATGAAGAATCTGCAACTGTTCATATCAGCAGTCCCGCACGGTGCGAGGTGGAGAAGGATTCTGCCACACTTGAAATTAACGGAACCACTCTGTATCTGGATTACGGTGATACCCACGGGTTCGGAGGTACACTTTTCACATTGGAAGATATCGTTTACGATGTTTCACCGGTAGAGAAGAGCGGGAGAACGATATGCGAACTATCCAACGTTAAAGCGAGGTTAAGGATACAGGTGCCAACCACTCAAACAATCAGTATCGATGAAGGTGATGAGGGGAACGTGGACGATTTGATGATAAGAGTGGACGGAGTGAATTATTCAATTGTCGGGAACTGTACGGTAGGCAACTGCAGCGTTGGACCCAACATAACTGCGAACATCACGGTTGTTCTAGGGGATGATAATCGGACAGCGACCGTCTATCCGGGATACACGTTTGTGATGGGTTCGTACACGGTGACTGTTCAGAACGTTTCCGTGGAGATTGTAGGCGGCGAGACAACATGCAATGTAAAAGAAGCGCGTGCAGTATTAAGTTTGGTAAACACAAGTGCCAATCTATCCGTTCAGTCCGGGAACGAATCTGAAGATTGAGGAATAAGGAGTTCTAAAGGAAAAGTAAATTTTTATCGAGACGGTAGGATCGTCGTTCCTACCTTTTCCTTTCCTTCGAGAGCGTTCCGCAATCCTCTGGGATCGGTTATTACTGCGTGTACACCAGACCTTAAAATCTCGGTCACTTTACCCAGCATGCCACCGGTTACATCTATGTTTCCAGAATCTTTAATGTATCTTTTCAACTCTTTGATATTCCCTCGATGTATGACCGGTATAACCTTGTTTTGACCGTCTAACACTCCTCTGACGTCGGATACGAATATTGCTTTTTTTGCTTTCATGGTTTTAGCCAGGTAAGTTGTTATCTGATCCCCAGACAACACAGAACCGCCCAACCTTGTATCTATGACCATATCACCGTAAAGAACGGGTAGATAACCTTCTTTCAAAATCCGTATCAACGGTTCGTCGAAACATTTCGTTATCCTGTTGTTACGCAGTCTGAAGATTACGAGTGGCGGGATCGAAATGGCAGGCACCTTCCTTCTAATCAGTTCTGAGGTCACTATGTTGGACAGTTCGGATACTGACCGATGCGTCTCCGCAAACCCCAACCTATGCTTGTCCGTTTTGACCCCTTTATCGATGCCGTACTTGACAACCGGCATATGACCGTACGAACCTGCACCGTGGACCAGTATCATCTTTTTCTTCCCGTAAAATTCGGATATGACTCTGGCCAGGTAGGATATCATTCTTCTGTTCGGTTGTTTGTACCTGTTTTTATCGGTTATTACGCTTCCGCCCAACTTTACGATTACCGTTTCCATGCTTTTTTTGGAGATGGAAGTTTTTAAAAGCATTTTGAAAATCGAAAATGACTTTCCGAAATTGCTTATTCTCTCGTTTAAAAAGAATATTTTCACTGTCTTGGTTTTGGGACTGTTTTGATGGTGCTTTCGTATAGTGCCTTGTAGGAAAGAATAGATATAAGATTAAGATTGAATACTTCCTGTTCGTCGACATCTAAACCCAAATCCTTAACTATCTCAACTGCGATCCATGCCTCATAAGACGCGTTATTCTTTTCTTCAGGAGACATACTCTCCCAAAGCATCTTTATTTTATTCATATCTACACCTTCGGAGACCACCTTAAACCTGACTAATGACAACTCAAATTCTAAACGCAATGGAAATAACCTCTTTCCTAACTCCGACTCCAATGCATCCATAAATTCTTTTACTTCTTTTGTTTCATACCCTGCAATACCGAATTTCCTTGTAAAATAGGACGATGTATCTTCGCTCGTAAGTTTAGCCGTAAGTGCTTTGATCTTTTCATAAAAGTGTGTATTTATGGGAGCAAAAATCTCGTATTTATTTTTATCTCTATCAAAAACATAAACAATTATGCCCGCTTCATACTTACTTTTTAACGGATCTTCAAGTTCCTTTTCAAAGGAAGATGACATGCTTGATAAATTAGAGATAGTTATGTCAGGTTGTTTGGTGAGTGAATAACCTAATTCAACATTCTTTTCAGTTGTATCCATCTCGACATATAACAGATTATAATGCATATACCTATTATATACCTCCTGAACCAATTCTTCGGTAGGTTTGGGCATGCCTTTAACACTTCTCAACGAAGTAAAGAAATTTATTGTCTGTCTAATTGATATGCTGTGCAGATAATCTCTTTTTTGTTTTGATAAGGATGAATATTTCTTCTGTATCTCACTTGTCTTACCCTTTTCACTAATATACTCTTCAAAACCTTTCATCAGTTGTTCTTGGTCTGTCTTGATTTCTACAGGTTTTTTTACTTCACTTATATCATTTATACTAAGTAAGCCCAACTCTAACAGATTGAAAAATCGTATCTTTTTTTTGTTCGTAATTCTAAACCCCTTTTTATACGTCTCAAATTTCATATTTAGATTCACCTATCCTGTATATCACGTCAAGATCTTGGTAGGGAGGCAATGCTGTGGCTATTAGTGACCAGATCCAACTCTTGGGAACGATGATGTTAAGACTGAAACCAAGATTTATAAATCTATATGTTTGCTTCGAAGGTTGTACTATTCCGAAATTACTTCCTCTCGTTGAAAAAGATAAGAAACGTCTTAAAGAAACTGAAAGTATGTGGGAACCAACAAGAGGAAGCTCAGGAGGATAGTTAGAGAGATGGATAGAGAGGAATTTTCTGTTTACAGGGTAGCAAAACAACAGCGGATAACTCCTAGGTGGTAAGAGAGATCTATTCTACCCTACCCCACTAGTAGCTGTAACCTCTTTGTCATTTCCTCATACTACTCTTAACCAAAAAGATTTAATAATCTCATCAAATCCACTCTCTACTCTGGGGATTAGTCTCATAAATATTTATTCACAAAGACGCTTCGAAGTGATCTTGAAGATCTTACCAAGGTATAGGTATATTGAGCCAACCTCTAACGTACCTATCTCCTTCTAGAGTTGTTCCAATAGACGCACCAAATGACCCGCCATTGAAAATATTAAACTCACAGCCAAAAACGATTCTGTTAGTGGGTGACGTTTGGATCCAAAAATCATGAAGAGAGAACCTTGCCTGAATACCTGCATATACAATCCCAATTTTTTTATCTACTGACACATGAGTATACCGATAACGGTCATACTCTGTTTTTTGCAAGATCAAATCTTTGGTTGCGAAAATCCCCGTATCTACGTAAGATGGAGAGTTCTTCTGTAACCACTTTTGTAGATTTCCCTCCAGATTTAAGGATAGCTTGAGGGAACCTCCGTCCATGGTGAAGCTTCTTTTTATTTTTCCATGGGGCATATCCGCTCCACTACCTACAGGTACAGGATGGCTTGGAGGATGGTGATGCGCTGTTGAGCCTCTAAATTCCTTATTTAATTTGTTCACAAATTTGTTCCATGGAATCTTTCCCGAGGGTGTCCATTTCCACACCCTTAAAAATGGAACTGACCACTGGGATGTGCGAAGGTTTATCTTAAGTATCTCAATGTTATTAATACTAAACGTTTTTATTTGGTCTTTATTATACTCTGCCACATCTCTCAAGAGATTCTCTCTTAAGTTAAGGTATTCTTTATAGTAATAGTCATTCAGATTTGCATATCCATAATTTCCTCCAACTGGCATCCCACCGTACATCTCTTCTCCATAAACAACCAACTCTTCGCCCACATACAGGGGCATATCCGCACTTAGTACTTCTGGTTGATTTCCTGTGTAGTCAACCAACCCGATAGGATTGTTATACGCATAGACATACCTATTAAGTCCGCTTGGTAACGGATCAGGCGTGATAAACCTACCTATCTCTGAATCGTAATATCTCATGCCAAAATACTGCAGTCCAGAATCGTCACGCTCATGATTAACAAATTCTCTTCTATTGTTGACTGTATCATTTATGTCTATATTCAGATTAACAGGATTACCAAAGGCATCATAATCTGCAGACCAAACAACTTTTCTGTTTCTGTCTAATATAAACCTAGGAGTGCGATAATCAGAATAATAATAGTAAATCTTTGGATGAGTAACAAACCTATGTTGACCGATAAAATAAGTATTATAGTCTGCACGCGCAAGAATACGGTCATGTCCCTCTATGTATAGTGAATCCTGTTCTATAACGGTGCTTGGAGAAGTTGAAGGGATTGAAGACAGTGTATGATGATGTATAGGGACGATAGGAATTGACATAATGAAATATCCTTTACCGGGTTCCACTTCATTAATGGGCACATAGACATATCTTCTTAGTTTTGGCTCGTAGTGCCAGAACAGGATCTGTTTATCACTGTTGGCGGTAATAAGATTTATCAACTGTTCATAGTTCCTTATCCCTATCAGAACAAACTTTCCAGGAGGCAATTTAAATCCAGTATCAGACGTGGTCTTACCGGTATCAAAGGCTACGTCCATGCTTTTTTTCATGTAAACGAATACACAGTCAGTTTTATTAGGCCCTCTAGAATCATCCATTTTAAAATATTTGTTTGTGTCTGGGTCATATCCAAATGCACATATATATGAATCTTTTGGTAGCGATTTATAGACGTCATAAGATATCATGTTCCAACCAGGGTATAAGTCAATATACCTTTTTCCTATGTCTGCCAACGATTCTATTTTTTTCTTTGTCCTTTCATATACAATATTCCCGGCTGGATCCCTAAAATAATACACCACTATCTTGCTGTTATTTTCATCTTCTATTATCTTTGCAACCCTATCCCAGTTAGAATCATAATAATAAGTTTCGTTTCCAAAAGCTCCATTGATATTCTTAACTCTACCCAATCCGTCATACGAAATCTCATAAACTTTAAAGACATCACGAACTCTAGGCGAAAAAATACTATCAAAACCCGACGATTCTAAGATACTGTGTTGTTCACGGAACCGATCTTCTTTACTATTTTTCTTGGGACCACGTCCCTGGAAATGTTTCCTATATGTAGAAGTATATTTCGATAACAAACGGCCTATGTTATCATATTGGTAGTAATTAATAGTGTTCATCTCCCCGCCAGAACTTACAATTACATACTTTAAGCGTACCGAATTTGATGGAGATGGTAGCTGATAATCAAAATAATATCTTAATCGAACCGAATCTCCATTCTCCACGATACGATTGTCTAAATCATCATATTCATATGTAACATTACCATAGTATCCTGCAGTAATATCATTTACTCTTATTAATCTGCCAACAGCATCGTAATTAAAACTAACTATCGGCCTCCATTCAGATCTTCTTGCGGACAGATCGACACTGGAGGTTGGCACCGGCTCACTTATTGCAATTATATTTCCTAATGGGTCGTAATGGTAGCGTCTACTAAAGTACGTGGTATCTGGAGTCCTGACAGTTATCTGAGTGATAAAGTTGTCGTTGTCATACTGATAGTGAGATTCAACATTGTTTCCGTATTCTATTGTTGTAACCCTACCACGATCGTCTATATCAAAATCTGCAATTTTATAATCAGAAAGATACACACGCGTAAGTTCACCGTGGTTATTGTACATATATCTTATAGGCTTTCCATTGATTTTCTCTTCAGAAAGAAGGTTATGGTCATAGGTATATTTCACACTCAAAGACTCTGAATCCTCGGGTGAATCGAGCGTAATTGTGACCGAATAATCTGATATCCTACCTTTTTTGTCATAATTATAATTCTGTTTGACATTTACTGAATGTTTAGAACAAAGCCGCCCAACACCGTTACGACATCTATCATAGATGTTCTCAAGTACGATAGAACCTGAGCGGTTTTTAACGCTTGTCAGACGATTTATCCAGTCGTATTCGTAATATAAATCAACATATGATAACTTAGAACCGGTATTAGGTACTATGTAAAGATCGTCTATGTACGTTTCACCGTAGCCAGCACTATAGTAATAAAGATAGGCGTATTCTGCAGATTCAGGAACCGTAATATTTCTCTCATATTTTGACCAAGATTCTGTTAGATTTGGACGTAAATAGTATGACGAGATTAGATTGTCCTCACCGTCATAGAACTTTAGAACCATCCAAAATGAATGCATGCGTGAACCCTTTTTAAAATAACCTCCAAAAACTATGTTCTCACCACCAGAAACAGGCAACTTATATAATTGATAAATTTTGTGTGGTCCAGAGAGTTTTAAACAACCTTTTCCATCATAACAATCTTGATAATATATCTCTAATCCTCCTGCAAATGGATACATTTCTATTAGATAGGAAGTGTCATTTATTTCAAAACCTGAATTAATCACAAAATTATTGTGTGACGTGTAGATTATGTTATCTTTATTGTCGTAATAAGTTGTGGTATAACCAGCATCAGGGTCATTTGTATGAATTGGACGATCTTTATAGTCAAAAGTAGTTTTAGTTTTTCTTCCTAATGGATCGGTGTATATTTTTGGAACCTTTGAAAGACCATCATACTCATAATGCAAGGTCCTACCTATCTGATCACTGACCCTCATTAAACGTCCCAAGCTGTCGAATTCTTTAGTAATAGTAGAGCCCATAGCATCTGTTTCCTGCACTATTATAGTTCCGCCATCTCCATGTAGATTAATAGAACTTATCAATCCGTGATCATAATCATAACTTTCTTCAAGAAATTTTAATGGGTCTTTAGAGTAAACATTTTCTAAATATAATGCAGATTCTGGGAAATCAAAAGTTATGTTAGATTCAGGAGCTGACAAGATACTGCTTATCCTAACCAATGAACCCGCGGAATCATAACCATAATTAATATATAACACTTTGTCACATCTTTCATATTCACAATCTTGATTATTTGTTCTCTTCTGGATGATTTGGCCAAAACCATTATAGTATATTACAAGGGTTTTAGCTTGTGTGCCAGTCATTTGTTGACGAATAATTATGTGTGAGGGGGTTTCGCCATCATAAAGATAATATTTATAAATGAAAGAGGGTTCTCTATCTCCCGGGAGATATAACCTGTTGAGACGTCCAAAACGGTCATAGGTATAACGTAACACTGCACCGTTGAATTTTTTAACACCAATCAAGTTAAGTTTTTCATCATAATCATATATCTCAAAACCTAACGGCACTTTTTTCCTCGTCAGGAGGTTGGTAGAGTCATTATAATAATATTCTACTGTGATATTCTTTGATGTTTCTGACCTTATTAGACCGTTTGAGTAATATTCTATAGATAACTGGTTTTCAAACCTTTTTTTATCAAAATTGTAGATGCTAACATTTGAAGGTACCAATACGAGACTACCTTCCTCACCTATGTTAATGTAATCTATTTTTGTTACGGTTTCTAAACCGTCAAAATCTCCTCCTACGAACGATTCATAATCAGATTCCTGAGTTCCAACCGCAGTCATCGACACATAGCTCAACAAATTATTTTTTATCACTTCTGTTCTCATACTTGGATCTTCATGTAAATATCTTACATATGAAATTTTTTTGGTCTCGTATGCATCAGACCCTTCGATAGTATAAATCAATTGGTTGTATTGGTTGTAGTACGCTTTAATCCTGTTTTCTATCCCTTTGACATTTGAACTTAAATCAGTAATCAGTATGGAGTATATGGTCGGCTCGAACGACTTGTATGAGACGTTATAAGTCTGCTCAGAATATGCCACTAATTCACCATCTGCAGAATAAATCTCAGAACGGTATTTTCTGCCTTTCAACTGGTCTCCTAGATAATCAGAATTATTTTGAGGACCTGTAAAGAAATAATCGACTGTTTTACCATTATCTTCTGTTATGGTTTCAACCTTTTCATAATATATATCACCATATTGTTTAATAGAACCAGGATATTCCTCAAAATGATCTTCACTCCAAACCCATGCATTCGGTAACTCATAATAATAGAGTGTTCCGTTAGAGTACTCATATCTGATTGTTATATTTTTATTTCGAATAGGATCATAATGAGACACCGATTTTATTCTCCATCCAAATGAATTAAATGTTCCAGAAGGTGAAAAAATGAGATATAAATAATCTTCTGGTCTGTCACATGAGAGCCAAAGGTCTCTAAATCTTAATATCTCTTTTGAAATATTGCCTTTCGGTTCGTATTCAAAGATCTGTTGTCCACCATTTATATTTGTGATACTTTTAAGCAGTCCGAGATGTTCGTCATCACTTTTATTATAGTATTCATACTTATTAATTAAGATACAATCTGTTGCATCTTCATCAGAACAGATATATATACTACTTAAAAATGAAACGTCTTTTACCCGCCAATATCTGTCAGTACTACTGTCTATGTTCAATGTTATGTTCATGTCTTGAATGCTCATGTTATAATATCTCAGATCTATTACCTTAATTAATTGGCCAGAAGGAGCGTATTTTTTAATCTTATCAAGTCGTACACAAGAAGTGTGTTGATTATATGGATGATAACAATATGTTTCTGGAAGTTCCTCGTATTCGAATACCAATGCGTTTCCGTACGAATCACTAATATTAACTAATTTAGTAAGACTTGTATAATTAACTGTGTAATATGTTATATCATTACATGTGTATTCTGGATGACTATTACTGGGGACTAGATCCAGAGGGTGTTGTAGAGCCCAGCAATATTTGCAGGCGTGTAGTTCATCAGTTATTCGGCATGGATGATCCGCGGGAACGATACTACCCGCACCAAGACCACAACTACTGCCATTAAAATACTTATGACAAAAGTTACTCCCTGTAGAGTCATCGCAATTACTACACTCAGTCGTAACCCAATCAGGTATGCTTCCTCTGATCATCATAATAAGTCCTGATTCACAATAGGCATATCTAAATGTAGTCGTTTCATCTTCATAGTTGAACGAAAGAGAATTACCAAACTTGTCTACTACTTTACTAACATCCCATTGAGAGGGATAGGTGGAATAATAATATTGAACAGGATAAAATGGTACTCCTGTAGAAATATCGCACACTGGTATGTCCTCACCACCCGGTCCGCTTCTAAGAAGGCTGTTATGCGTTGCTTTTGTAGTTGTTGGAATTAAACTATATCTTGTATGGTTAAAGTAATAGATATTGCCTAATGTATCTTTAACAATCCAGTAGGATTCGTTTGTAGAAGTATCTTTTTTCTTAATTACTATCAGATTAGAGTATATTTTTGTTCTGTATACGGTACCTCCATACTCCTCTTTAAGGACTGTATCGTTAACCTTGACAAGCTCATACTTCACATTAGGGCCTAAAGAAAGTACATATGTATATAGATCATTAGACCCTGTTTTGGGTCTTGCTTCTATCTTTGGTGGTGAGTAGGACCATCCCACACCGTATTCTGAAGGTGTTGCATATTCTAGGGGTTTTGCATCCGCATTAAAATCAGTTAATGATGAAAGAAGTAGACGGCTGGAATACTCTAGAGTAACAGTGTGTCTTAAATCGATGTTATTATCTATCGATATAAGGTCAATGGATGTGTATAAATCCCCGGTTGCGAGGTTAGGATTTGCCTTTGTAAACTCTGCATCAAATACGTCCGGATGGCTGAGCACATACCCCTCCGAAAATACTAAGCCACATGAAATAACAAACATAAACATCATGCATTTTTTATCCATGGAACAACAATGAAATAGAATATTTAAAAATATATGTCGATCGAATGCTGACACAACATACCTTTCCTTATGCCATGATTGTCTACACCACCGAAATTATTAGCCTCACGAAATATCATCTAACAAACACGATCATCTTACCTCATTCAGCCACAGGTTACGGGAAGATATTGTGATGCGAAGATATTTTAAATAGATGTTTTGATAAATATACCTGCATGAAGATACTTCTTTGTATTACCGGTGCATCAGGTGTTATCTACGGGAAACGGTTGTACGAACGAATGGATACGTTGAGCGAGAAATTCGGGTTGGATGTTAAGGTGGTTGTCAGTTCATCGGCCGAAAAGATTGCTGAATATGAAGGGGTAGAACTACCTGAAAGTGATTATTCCGAAGACGATATTACTGCACCGGTTGCATCGGGTAGTAATCCGCCAGATGTTATGATCGTGGCACCATGCAGCATCAAAACGCTCGGTAAGATAGCGAACGGTATATCAGATAACTTGATAACCCGTGCCGCAGAAGTGTGTCTGAAAGAACGTAAAAAACTGGTCCTTGTAGTCCGTGAAACACCGTTATCTTACATCGCCATAGAAAACATGAGGAAGGTAACACTTGCCGGCGGCATCATACTGCCTGCATCACCCGGTTTCTATCATAACCCGAAAACCGTAGATGATTTGATAGATTACGTAGTTGATAAGGTTTTGTTTATCTCCGGGATGGATTACAAATCCCGGATAAGATGGGAGGGAGATACGCAATGAAATCTTTGAGAGAGTTTATCGCACGTCTTGAGAAGGAAGACAGAATAATAAGATTGAGTAAACCCGTGTCCAAGGAGCTTGAGATGGCAAGCGTGTTCAAAGCGCTTGAGAAGAAAGGGTTACCCATCATCGCAGAGGATAAGGATTCGGGTAGACGGGTAATCTGCAACGTATACGGAAGCAAGAAACTTGTTGCCGACGCGTTGGAATGTCGTCCAGAGGAATTGGTATTACGTCTGAAGAAGGCCGTAGACAACCCTTCCGAACCCGAGGTTGTAGGTCGTAACGAAGCACCAGTACTGGAAATTGAAGAATCCCCTAACCTTCGCGGATTACCGATACCTCTGCATACAAGGATGGACGGCGGCCCCTATCTAACATCCGCGGTAGTGTTTGCAAAGGATCCTGAGTACGGTCAGAATGCCTCTTTTCATAGGATGATGGTGATAGATGAGGATAAGGTAGTGATCCGTATGTTGCCCAGACATCTTCATACGTTCATGGAACGTGCTGAAGAGAACGGTAAAAATCTTAAAATAGCGTTTGCTGTCGGATTACCGATTAACGTTCTTTTGGCCGCTGCCACTTCTGTAGAACTTGGTGTGGATGAGATGCGTATCGCTAATTCCCTATCACCGGTCAAACTTGTCGAGATCGATTACGGGATAAGGATTCCCGCCGATGCGGAGTACGTTTATGTCGGTGAAATCACCGGAGAGATGCATGAGGAAGGTCCGTTTATCGACCTGACCGGAACATTGGATATCGTTAGAAAACAACGGGTTGTCCGGATCGAAAAGATATACCATCGGAAAGACCCATTACATCATGTACTACTACCGGGTGGTTCGGAGCACAAGATACTGATGGGTATGCCGAGGGAACCTACGATATGGAAAAGCGTCGAGGAAGCGGGAATAACCGTTAAAGGAGTGAACATAACCCCTGGCGGATGTTCATGGTTGCACGGAGTGGTTGCAATAGAGAAGAAGAGGTCTGATGACGGTAAACGCGCGATAGAAGCAGCATTCAAGGGTCATAAGAGCATGAAACACGTTGTAGTGGTTGACGATGACATAGACATATTCGACCCGAACGATGTGGAATGGGCGATCGCTACACGATTCCAGGCAAATAAGGACCTCTACTTGTTCGAGAATGTCAAGGGGTCATCTCTCGACCCGAGCGCAGACCCGGTAACGCGGATGACTACTAAGATGGGACTGGATTGCACTAAACCGATCGATCCATCCAAGAAAAGATTTGAGAGGGTCAGGTACGCGGATATCGATCCGGACATTTATTTATGAGTTTACGGAGGAGAGGGCATGTATCTTGATAACGAAGAAGAAAAGATGCTCGACGGAGAGTTCGGTCCTGCGGTTCAGAAAGCGATGGAGATACTGGTTGCGTTGGGTAAGATTTACGGTGCAGAAAGGATGATACGTGTAGAAAGTGTACAGGTGGCAGGTGTCAGTTACAAAACAATGGGTGATGCGGGGCTGGAATTTATCGAAGAGTTCGCAGAGATGGGTGCCAAGGTCAGGGTACCGACGTTCATTAATCCTGCAGGTATGGACAGAATAAGATGGAGGGAGATGGGTGTTCCCGAAGAGTTTGCAGAGAAACAGATCAGATTGATGGATGCCTACGAATCGATGGGTATCAATCCCACCTACACCTGCGCACCCTATCATATCGGGATAAGGCCGAAACTCGGCGAACACGTCGCATGGTCAGAATCCAACGCGGTATCTTTTGCCAATTCAGTTCTTGGTGCACGGACAAACAGGGAAGGCGGACCTTCCGCGCTCGCTGCCGCTATAACAGGTAGGACGCCTGAATACGGGTTACATCTCGATGAGAATCGGGCCGCTACGGTGCTGGTCAAAGTTAATGCAGACGTTTCGACACGTTTCATGTACGGTGCGTTGGGAGCACTGGTCGGTAAAATGGTGAAAGGCAAAATTCCTGCGTTTGAAGGATTGAAAACACCCGACGAAATCAAGATGAAATATCTGGGTGCGGCAATGGCTGCGTCCGGTAGCGTGGCGTTGTACTATGTCAAGGGAGGGACACCGGAATGGAAACTTGATGAGGATTACGAGACGGTTGAGATCAACGGGGACATGATCAGTGAAACTATCGAAACTATGAACAGTATAGATAACCCAGAGGTAATTACGATAGGTTGCCCACACGCATCTTTGGAAGAGATCGAGGAAATTGCCGGTCTGATGGAAGACGGTAGAATGAAAAAGGTTTGGGTGTTTACTGCACGTGCAATCTTTGAAAAGGCAAGAGAAAAGGGATTGATTAAGAAGATTGAAGATGCCGGGGGTAAGGTGTTTGCCGACACATGCATGGTTGTAGCACCGTTGTACGAGATAGGAATCCGTAGGACCGGAGTAGATTCAGGCAAAGCCGCTAAATACCTTCCTTCTTTCAATAAACAAAAGATAAAATACGGCTCGGTAGAGGAACTATTGGAAGGGTGAAGATTATGATAATAAAAGGGAGAGGTATCTCAAAAGGTGTTGGTAGGGGTGAGGTGCTGATAACCAAAGACCCCATATCCTTTTTGGGAGGTGTGGATCCCGAGACCGGAGAAATCATAGACAAAGAAAACGAGAAGTTCGGATGTTCTATTGCGGGTAAGGTCCTGGTTTTTCCAAGGGGAAAGGGGTCAACAGTCGGTTCCTATGTGATGTTACAATTGAAGAAGAACGGTGTTGCACCTGTCGCTATAATCAATGAGGAATGCGAAACTATCGTGGCTGTGGGCGCTATTATATCTGATATACCTTTGATAGACCATCTTGAGAAAGATCCGTTTAAGATACTAAAAGACGGTATAGTTGTAAAAGTAGACGGCGGTCTTGGAATATTGGAGATATAGGAACAACTTTTCTTTTAATATTCAGTTTCTTTTAATATTCAGGCCAGATATGTCCATATATCCTGATAAATGACATCTCTGAGCACTGGCCGAATCTTTGTCGAATACACATCTTTGAATATGTCTACAATCTCAGGATCATATTCGGTACCACTTCGTTCGAGTATATACTTTAACGACACGTCCGGTCGCACGCTATCTTTTCTGGTCGTGGCTGCGTCGTAACAGTCGACTACTTTGATAATGCGTGCGACAACAGGTATACTGTTACCTCGCAGACCCAATGGATACCCGCCCCGTAATTCGATTCTGTTCGGGTCGAAAAGAAAACCGTCCCATCTTTCATGATGTGCGAGAACTGCTCTGATAACCTCTTGCACGTACTCTTCATCCCTCCACTCTTTAGGTGTGATTTCAAAGATTATGCTCGCGCCAACAGACGGATGACGGACAATTATATCCCATTCCTCACTGCTAAGGGTTTCGGAGTATCGGAATACTCTTTCCGGGAACGTTACCTTTCCGATGTCGTGAAGCAATCCGCTCGTCAGCGTTACGCTCCTCCAGAATACGATATCCCTCTCATTCAGTTTGTTACCCTTCTTTAAATTTTCTTCTATCACACGGTCCATCATCAAAGCACTGAGCCAGGAGACACGTTCAGAATGCAAAACCGTTTCAAAATCCAGATGAACGTCCTTATATTCGTCAGCAAACCATTTATAGAACGCATTGTTATAAAACCGTTCGAACCGTCTCGCTTTTTTCTTACCGGTTCTGACATTCGGCAGTAGTAACATGTTACTATTTATGGTTCCAAATGTTTAAATAAGTTCTTGGTTAGACAAAACCCAACATCCGCATAACTCATAACCGGTCGGTAGTTTTACACCTTCTCCGTTGAGTAAAAAGTAGGGCTTGCAGATAGAGAAAAGAATTTAAATGTTAACCTTTTTAAACTAATTCAGTTTTGCTCAGAACGTTTATGTTCTGTGTTGAACAGTTCTTTAAAAAATCTGGAAATGTTTGCGAGGTGAGAATGTTATGTATCCTGTTTCTCCACAGGCGTACGATAGAGCGATTACGGTATTCAGCCCGGACGGACGGTTGTTTCAGGTCGAATACGCAAAGGAAGCTGTAAAACGTGGTGCTACAGCAATCGGAATAACCTACAAGGATGGCGTGGCTCTTGTTTCGCATAAGATTATTCAATCACCGTTGGTTGTACCTGAGTCGATGAAGAAGATCTTTGAAATCGATACCCATATTTATACGACTGCCAGCGGTCTTATCGCAGATGCCCGTCGTCTCATCGATTATGCTCGGTCTATCGCATCGTCTCATCGTATGACTTACGATGAACCGCCCTCTGTGATAAAGATAGCCCGGGAGGTCAGTGATACTCTTCAGGTTTATACCCAGTACGGAGGAATTCGACCGTTCGGTGTATCTCTGTTGATAGCAGGTGTTGATAAAGAGCCGGAGCTTTACGAAGTGGAACCGAGCGGTGCATTGACAGGTTATACTGCAGCGGCAATCGGGAGGGGTAAGAAGGTAGCTGAAGAGTTGCTGGAAAAGAAATACAAGAAGGGTATGGACCGTGATGAAGCGATCCTCCTTGCTGTAAAGGCTTTAAAGAAGAGCGAGGAATCTGCGTTGACACACGAATCCGTAGAAATTGCGTATACTGGTGAAAACGGTAAAGATTTTGTTATGCTTACCGGTAAAGAGGTTGAACGTTTTATCAAAAAGGTATAGTTCTGCGACCTGACTTGTTCGGTGGTATACAATGGGCAGTTTAGACAGAGCATTGATAGCGCATCTTGAGAAGGACGGTGAACGGTTTGAAATATACGTTGATCCGGATGAAGCGTTCAAATACCGTATGGGCGAATCCAAAGACGTTAGAAGAGTTTTGGTAGTTGACGAGATATTCCGCGATGCAAGAAAAGGAGAGCGTCACGATACCGAAACATTGAAGAAAACGTTTAACACAACTGATCCGTACAAGATTGCCGAAGAGATTCTCAGCAGAGGTGATGTACCTTTTACCACAGAACAGAAGAAAAAGATGGCTGAACAGAAACTTAACAAGATTATAGATATCATTGTCAGAGAATCAATAGACCCCAGGACAAATGCGCCGCATCCGAGGTTACGCATTGAGAACGCTATCAAGAAACTTAAGGTTCACGTGGACCCGTTCAAACCTGCTGAGGCGCAGGTGGACGTTGTTGTGAATAAACTTCGGACGGAGTTGCCTATAACCTTCAAACGTTTGAAGATAGCTGTGAGGGTACCTCCCGAATATGCGCAGAAGATGTACGGCGTACTTAAAGAATACAATATCAAAAAAGAGGAATGGTCTTCGCGCGGTGAACTCATAGTCATCGTTGAGATACCTGCAGGTATTCAGGGTGAGTTTTACGATGTAATCAACAAACGTACTCACGGTCACGTTGAAACACGAATTATCGAATAGTGTTTCGTTACGTTCGAATCATACTGTAAAGGTTTATACTCACAACCGAAAACTTGTTAAGTCTTGGAGGGTTGAATATGGGATCAGATGTTGTTGTACCTGGAGAAAAGATTGCGGATAAACCGATTAAATCGTTTTACACGTACGTGGAGAACGGTAAAACCTATTCAACGGTTGTAGGATTGTTCAGAAACGGTAGAATCATTCCGTTGAACGGACCGTATTTCCCGGAAAAAGATGATCTGGTTGTCGGCGTGATCAGTGAAGTAAAAATACACGGTTACGGAGTGTACCTGGCTACACCGTACGATGCATTCATACCTGCCAGAGACGTGGTACGGAGTAGGTTTGATGTAGGCGATATAATCGTTGCAAATGTTTCAAACGTCGATGAGGTGAAGAACATTACTCTCACCAATGTACGTAAATTGGGGTTGGGCAGACTGATCGAAGTGCCTCCTGTTAAGGTTCCTCGGATCATAGGGAGGAACAATTCCATGATCAACATGATTAAAGAGAAAACGGGATGTGTGATAATCGTTGGCAGGAACGGGTTGATCTGGATATCTCCAAAAGGTAAGGTCTCCTTAGCGGTTGATGCCATACGCAAAGTAGTTAAGGAGGCTCATATTCCAGGATTGACGGATAGAATGGCTCGGTTCATGAGTCATGAGCCGGAACTATAGATTAATGAAAGGTGGTCGTATGGAAGAGATAGATGAATTGTTGGTGAACGGAAAACGCGTAGATGGAAGACGTGTTGACGAACTTCGTCCCTTAAAGATCAAGGCTCACGTGTTGAACAGTGCCGATGGTTCTGCCTATGTTGAATGGGGTAACAATAAAGTGATAGCGGGTGTGTTCGGACCTACACAATGTTTACCTTATCATATTGCGAGTCCGCTCAAAGCCGTGATTCGGACACAGTATCTTATGGCACCGTTTTCGTCACCTGAGGAACACGGACGCAGCGGGCCCAACAGGAGAAGTATAGAGATATCCAAGGTGATGCGGGAAGCGTTGGAGCACGTTGTTATGGTCGAGAAATTTCCGCGCGCTATGATAGAAGTGTATGTGTACGTGCTTCAGGCCGACGGCGGTACTCGGTGTGCTGCAACGACCGCCGCCTCAGTAGCGCTTGCAGATGCCGGATTACCGATGCGCGATATGGTTGCCGCAGTGGCTGTCGGTAAGGTAGGTGGCGAGATGGTTCTCGACCTGAATTATATCGAGGATAGTAAGGGTAGTGCGGACATGGCACTCGCAATGACACACCGTAACAAGGATATTCTCCTTATGCAGATGGAAGGTATACTTACTAAGGAGGAAGTGATGAAAGGTGTGGAAATGGCTAAAAACGCGATCGACAAGATCCACGAGCTTCAGGTTAAAGCATTGAAAGATGTCTATGGGTCGGAAATCGAAGAAAACCTGTCCTACATGTTGGAGATGTGAGTTTTGTGAACGTGTAAATGTATGTGAATAAGGAAAGAGGTGAACTGTATGGATGTGTTGGAGGAAGTGGCACGTGCTACTGTTTATGATTTGATTTCGATAAAAGGAAAACGGATTGACGGTCGGGGTTTTGACGAGTATCGTAAGATAAGTGTGCAGACAGGAGTTGTGACATCCGCAGAAGGGTCTGCTCTGGTACACCTTGGGAATACCCAAGTGTTGGCCGCTGTTAAGTTCGATCTGGCCGAACCGTTTCCTGATAGACCGAATGAGGGGATAATGTCAACCTCTGCAGAACTGTTGCCGTTGGCTTCGCCGACGTTCGAGCCGGGGCCGCCCGATGAAAACGCTATAGAACTCGCCAGGGTCGTTGACAGAGGGATACGCGCCTCTGAAATATTTGACCTCAAAAAATTTTATATCGAAGAAGGTAAAGTGTTGGGTATGTTCATAGATATATACGTGCTTGATTACGACGGAAACCTTGTGGATGCGTCAGGATTGGCTGCTATGGCAGCGTTACGTGATGCTAAGGTTCCTGTGTATGAGGATGGAGCGCTGATTCGTGACCCGGATAAGATGAAACCTCTGGAACTGTCCGGTGATGTTACGTATGTGACGTTTGCCAGGGTCGGTGATACTATCAT
This sequence comes from Candidatus Micrarchaeota archaeon, assembly GCA_021163225.1. Taxonomy (NCBI): domain Archaea; kingdom Nanobdellati; phylum Microcaldota; species Microcaldota archaeon. The sequence continues at coordinate 19,855 of JAGGXE010000024.1, forward strand.
CGTTGATCCGAACGGCGAGGAAGAGTTGGGTGCAAACGGAAGGATAACCTTCGGCATTCTGAACGGTGATCATGTGGTCGCTGTTCAGAAGTCTGGGAACGCAAGGTTCGCTATCGGGGAAATAGACGAACTCATCGACCGGGCAATGAACCATAGCAAACATCTGACGGAAAGTATTAAAAATAGAAAAATAGAATAATGAAAATTCTAAAACGAAATCTGTGCGGAAACTGTGTTTTTTTGTCCGATCGATTCGAACGCGGTGGTCGGTATGGTTCATCCGAATGTGAGAGGAGGTAGAAAGATCAGGAAATTACTCAACAAGGCTAAAGAGTCAAAGAAGACAGTGTATAAATGTCCTGTGTGTAAGAAACGGTCAGTGGTTAATGTGTCGTTCTCGGTATGGGAATGCAGGTCGTGCGGTGCTACGTTCGCAGGAGGTGCTTATACGTTCACAACCGCACCGGGCGAAGAGATCCGAAGGAAGACGTCGCTCGCTGTTCAAAATAAAGGCTGAACGATTGTGCAAGCTGAATGATTATGTATGATCATGCACTGTGCATGGTGATGTTGAATGTATGTGTGCGGGAAATGTGGTAGAACGATAAAATCTCTGGATGAACATTTTGTCAGATGCCCTTACTGCGGTCACAGAATTATCTATAAAGTCCGTGCACCCGTAGCCCGTGAGATATCAACCGATTAAACCAGCAATCCCGCTTCTTTCCGCTTCTTTTGTTCACTCTTGAGTTGGATGTTAGGTAGGAGGGTGTTAGACAGGAGCAAGATGTACAACGGAGTGATATCCTAGGTACGCTTGTGTATAAATCCGATTAACTCATTGGAGACTTAAATTTTATGCCGGACTATCTACCGAATTTCATCCCTCATTTCCTTACGTCCTTTTGTACCTTACATCTCCCGAGTTTAAACGGTCCGGAGAAAGTAATTTAAATCAGATACGGTTGAAACATTCTCATGCTTTACATCACTACATCGCGTAATCCCGATAAAAGAATGATAGAGTTGGGTCGTCTTCTCGGTTCGGTAATCCCGTATTCGGTGTTCAGAAGACGCGGTGTAAAACCTTTTGAACGTGTTGTGCGTGACGCACGTCGTAGGGGAATGGACAGGATACTGTTCATAACAAAAGAGAACAACAGACTCCTTTTCAGAATCATTCGGATACCGCCGGCAGAACCACGTCTCAGTTCTTTGATATCCGTCCATGATGTTTATTCCTATGGTGCGCCGCGGTCGGATGAACAGGGTAAACCGGATATCGATGTTATCGGAGGATGGGACGACATAGGTTTGTATTATGTTGACCGTGTCGACCCGGATGATGTTGGTGAATGGATACGTATCCGTAGTGAGATGCGCGCGCGGGCGCGCATTGAGCGCGCCACGCGCGCGCCCGATCTTCATACAGATAAATACGGGTTCGGTTGCGGAGGCACCGATAACATCGTGTTTTTCAGATGCGATAATGAAGCAAGTACTCTGTTCGGTTATGAAGATAGCGTATTTAAGATGTTCGAAGATGCGGATATTGAGATACGTTTGAGAAAGTCAGATGATATTCAGGTACTGGGTATAAAGGCGTACGGTCATTCGATACGTATATCTATGAAACCGTACCAGTAGATGTGGAGGAAGTGGTGAGTTATGAAAGTTACGAGATCTGTAAAAATGTTGGAGACAACCGTCCGTATAACCTGCGAACCCCTTGAAGCAGGAGTTATTTACAAAACCCTTAAACCCGAAGAAACAGAAACTGATCGTGTAAAGACGCGTATTGAAAGAATTAAAAATGTAATTGTGATTAATATCATAGCGCGCGATCCGGTGGCTCTGAGGTCCGTTCTCAACAGTTATCTTAGGATACTGTCCGCGATCGCCGATGTTGAAGAGGTGGTTATGAATGACCGAATCAGAACGCGAACAACAGATTAAGTTGTTGGAGGCGCAGGTTCAGCAACTGGATTATCAGATCAAAGAGTTAGAGATTGCTGCAGAAGAGGTCAAGAAAGCCGAAGGTAACGTCTACAAAAATGTGGGCACTTTTCTTGTAGAGATGAGTAAGGATGAAGCCCTTAAAGATATTGAGGAACGTAAGAAAGGATTAATAGCCCGTAAAGATGTTGCTCTAAAACATATCAACAGATTGAAGAAAAACGAAGAAGGAACAGAATAGGAAGATGGTGATCAGATGGAAAGGGTCGCGACTGGAATATCCGGGCTCGATAGGATGTTAAATGGCGGTATTCCAGCCAATCATACCGTGGCGGTCTGCGGGGGTCCGGGAACGGGCAAGACCTTACTGAGTTTTGAATACCTGTATCACGGAGCCAAGGATTACAATCAACCGGGTTTGTTCGTTTCGTTAGTTGAAGCACCGAGGTTTTTGTTGAACAATCTTCGTGCCACGTTCTCTGAATGGACCGATATCGACACCTTGATAAATGAAGGTAAACTGTTTATCTCGAAACCGGATACCTTTGACCTGGTGAACATTGCCGACATGATAGAAAAGTATATTCTGGAACATTCGGTAAGACGGGTTGTAATCGATTCTGCGAACGTGTTACGTATAAATTTTGACAATGTAACAGAATACAGGCAGACGGTCCGGGAGTTCCTGAACCTGTTGAGCGGGATGAACTGTACAACTTTTATGACTTACGAACTTCCGCGGTATTCTAGAGAGAATCAAAGGTTTGGCGTTGAACAGTTTATATCCGACGGTATAATAAACCTATACTATATCCAACGTCAAGAGAAACGTGTTCGTGCGTTAGAGATTCTAAAAATGCGAGGCACAGGGTTTATCGAGGACCTTGTACCCTTCCGTATAACCTCTCACGGGTTGGAAGTGTACGTTGGTGAGAAGATATACTAAAACTGTGCAAGACCTTAAAACGCAGGATGTTTTGTTATTCTTTTGTTGTATGAACGGGGGTGTGGGGATGGAAACGAACGATATTGAGAAATGGTTTAAACTCACCTATGATGAAGACCCGAAGGTCAGACTGCGTGCCGCCAAAGAACTTGCCAAATATCCCGATTCGCCGTTATCGATATTTGCTCTCTTCGAACTGAGTTACGATAAAGACGAGAAAGTTAAAGAGTTTGCAGTACGGACCCTTAAAGAACTCAAACTTAGGTCTAACGGTGATGAAGATAACAAATATTCTTTAAGCAACCTCCTTGCTCACGAAAAGGGCGAGACAGACCATGACCGTGAACTGATCGAGAGACGAGCCGAGAAGATTAAAGAACAACTCATGCCTGCAATCGAAAGTTACTATTTTCAAAACCTTAGCAAGGAAGAGGTTGAACGGGTTAAATCTATGGTCATGCCGTCTCTTGAGAAACTGTTTGAAAGGTTAGCGGTGCTGGAACTGACAGGGGACCGTGAGCAGGCGGAAAGGTTAAGAAAGTTCGTCACAGGTCAGGAGAAAGGTACGGACCGTGTTGAGGGGAAGGGTTCTGAGAAAGAGTCCGGGGAACCGAAACCCTCTGTTGGAGACAAATCAACTCTTCCGGACAGGAGAAGTCAACCGACATTGTTCGAACTTGTCGAAGAGGATGAGGACCAGTTGCCCGAAGAATACAAAGAGTATCTGGATGTGATGTCGCAGATCGAACGGATCGTTCCCATCTCACCATCAAAGAAATCGGTTACCCCTCCGCAGGTGCATCCTCACCCGTCCCCCTCACGAAACAAAAATCTATCAGAAGACCCGGTCATGGATTATCTGATCGGTCAGGCGATGACCGTTTACAGTCTTCCTCAAACATCTCCGAGTATGGTTAAACGCGAGATGAAACGTCTGATCAAAGAGATGGAGTTGAAGGTTAAATCTGCGTTTGACATTGCCAAACACAAGTTCAAGCACCGGGAGATAAAATCTTTGGCAGACCTCAAAGACGGTATGAGCAACGTATACACTGGCGACCTTAAAGTGACGCTGGTTGAAGATAAATCATTTAAACTCAATAAAAGGACAGTGCACCGTATACGTTTGGAGGTAGAAGACCAGTACGGGAACACGTTTCCCGTGTATTTAAAAGGTAGCAAAGGAAGGGGGATCTACGAAGGTGACACGATCAGGTTTGAGGGCGCATCTGTCCAGACATTTCCAGCAACCGGCGAAACAGTCCTGGTGATCGATAAAAAGGGTAAAGTGGTTTTGACCCGTTGAAAAAACGAAGCACGAAAAACCGAGCCCGAGGATTTGCGAAGGATTTGCGGGGTTTCACAGTTCTTTGAACCCGCATCTGCCTATCACAGGCACAAACATGACCGGTAGAGCATAATCGATACGGTTACCTTTACGTCTGTATACAACGAGGTCCTGCATATATTTGGCACCTATCGGTGCTACGATGATTCCTTCCTCTGTTAGTTGCTCTTTCATTTCATCGGGCAGTCTCGGTAACCCTGCAGTCACTATGATCCTGTCGTAAGGTGCGAACTCCTTCCATCCGCAACTCCCGTCACCTATTCTGAAGATAACATTTCTAACACCCAACCTTTTCAGTTTATCCTCCGCATTCTCCGACAACGATGGAAACCGTTCTACCGTGACTACCCGTCCCTTATCACCTACCAGTTCGGAAGCAAGGGCGGTTAACCAACCGCTCCCCGTACCTATCTCCAGAACGTTCTGACCGTTCTCCAGGTCCGCCAATCTCAACATCAATCCCACAATGCTCGGTGCGGATATGGTTTGTCCCAACCCTATGGGTAAAGGGTAATCCGCATAACTGTGTTCCTTATAACCTTCCGGGACGAACAGTTCCCTCGGAAACCTGCGCATAGCTTTCGCTATTCTGTTGTCTATATACCCCTTATCCAACAATTCTCTTATCAGCCGCTCCTGTTTGGTTGGCATGACAAAAAATCAACAATCAATCTTTTAAAACGCTTTCATCGTTAACGATAGATGACTGACCGCTCTACAGGAAACCAAAGATTTATAAACAAAAATATACATAATAAATTCCCCAAATAAAGACATGAAATTTTATAGAATATAACAAAACAGAGGGGTTGATATGGTTTTTGAGGAATTGAGTGGTAAGGGTAGCGGTGTAGATGTGCACGATGTTCGGGCAGAGCGCAGAAAGTTACATACTATAAGAAAGAAGATGAGCGATGAACTGAACAGCACCTACTACCGTCTGTATATTCGTAAGAAGTTCTTCATTGACCCGTATCTAAAGTACCTTAAAAAATGGGTGAGTTCGGAGGGTAAGGTTAACGGAGAACTGAAGATGTTGTATGAGATGGTTAACCAGTTGGGCCGGTTGATAGAATCGCTTCACGAAAACAAATCTAAGAAGGATGCGGAGAAAGTGGCACGCATAATGCATTTCATAGAACTTAACGAACGACATTTCTTGATAATCGATAACGAGGGTCAACCGGAGATCAGTAGCCAGTTCCTTAAATCCCTTAGAAACCTTCTCATTCGTGTTCGTTCTGACTGACATCAAAACGCAGGTTATCGGGAGGTGGCCGGATGACTGAACTTCTCTATCAAGGCGATGCCTATCTAACCAGTGCGGATGCAAAGGTAACGGATGTTATAGTGGATGAGGATGGACGGTTCGGTCTGGTTTTTGACCGCACAGTTTTCTATCCCGAAAGCGGTGGCGTAGCCTGTGATACGGGTCGGGTCAAGACGGATGTTTCCGAATGGATAGATGTAACCGAGGTGACTAAATCGCAAGGGGAAGTGATCCATTGGACGGACCGACGGATCGAACCAGGCACTAAAGTACGTATGGAGATAGATTGGGACAGAAGGTACACACTTATGAGATATCATACTGCAGCACATGTCATAGCAGGCCTTTTCTACACCCGTACCGGTGCGCTGATAACAGGCAACCGTATCACCGTTGAAAAGGCGCGGTTCGATTTCAGTTTGAAAGAGTTTGACAGGTCACTGATCGAGTCGATTATCGATGAAGCGAATTCTTATTTCGGCAAGGATATCCCTGTGACTGTGAGATATCTCCCACGGGATGAGGCGTTGAAGATTCCCAGTATGGTTAAATTAGCCAATGCCTTTCCCCCTTCTATCAAGGTCCTGCGTATTGTACGAATCGGAACCAAGGACCACGTGATAGACGAACAGGCGGACGGCGGTCCCCATGTCTCAAACCTTCGCGAGGTTCCTAAGGTTCGCATACTGAAAATGGAGAACAAAGGGAAAGGAAACAGACGTGTATATTTCTCTTTTTGAACTTTCATCCGAGGTTGCCTGTTATGTCAGCGTTAGGTAAAACAATATTCTTCGGATTATCCGCGATCGGGATTATCGTAGGTTATGCATTCTATCATGATCAACTTGCCGTTTCTAACCCTTTCTTATGGTTGTTTATACCTGATTGTCCGTTGTACGTTCTGTTGGCACTGTTAGTGGTTATGTTTAAGATTAAATCTTCGTGGTTCAGGTTGATTGTAAGCGCAGGTTTGATAAAATACGGTTTGTGGACCGAACTGGTATTCCTTATTTACCACGACTATTATTTTGCACCGTTTATCATCGAGAGTACCATCCTTTTGGGAATAGGGCACGTGGTTATGATTCTTGAATCGTTATTGTTTTTACCTGAGCACTTGAAACCCGTAAACCTTGCAGTATCCTTATCATGGTTTTTAGCAAACGATTTTTCTGATTACGTGCTCGGTACGGTACCAAGAATACCTACTGATCATATATGTTTGGTGGGGGTTTTGACTGTTCTTTTAACTTTTGTTTCTGTGGGTTCGGTCTACTTTGCAACCAGATACAATATGTCAAAAAACAGTGTTGTTGCACGGTTACGGGATTTTTTCATCGGGTAACTTCTTTCAACCGTTTCTTCCATTTGGTTATCATTTTACCTGTTTGCCATTCTTTTAACAATGTGTTAGCCATCTGCGAGATGTTCGGCTCGCCTCCTTTGAGCAGCATCCCGCGCCGTAACGTGATACGTTCAAGGATGTTTTCCGGTTCATCCGTCGGTTTCACATCCACATCATAAACGAGTTTAAAGAACCGCGGGCCGTACTGTTGAGAGGTTAACAGGTTCTCTATAAGTTCTATTGCGAGAGGTACCGGGTCGTCCAACCGATCAACATCGAATGCGGAATGTAAAGTCAGTTTGTCAATGCGTTCGCCCTTCGGAAACACGCCCGGCGAATCGATGAGAAGTATGTTTTCATCCAACCTGATGTACTGTTTACCCCGTGTCGTACCGGGTCGTGAACTTACGGTCGTCTTACGTTTCCCGGATAACATGTTAATGAGGGAGGATTTGCCGACGTCCGGATACCCGATGACGCCTATCTTGACCTTTTCTTTTTTCTGCAGGTTTTTGTCCTTCTCTATGATTTCGTAGATCTTTGTCATCAAAGATTTTCTTCCGCGTCTCTCTCTACAGCTTACGACTGCGTAGGGGATCCTCTTTCTTTCCAGTTCCTCGGTAAAATCTGCTATATCCTTACGGTCTGCCAGGTCTATCTTGTTGATGACGATGAGTAACGGTTTTCTCTTTATCATACGTTCGAAGTGTAGGTTTCGAGTCTCCTTAGGAAATCGCGCATCAACAATCTCTATAAGCAGATCCGCTTCCCGTAGCACCGTCTTCAGATGTCTTATGATTCTATCGTAGGTTAACCTTTTCATCGATATCACTTCCTCCTTTGAGAAGGTGTTTCTACTTCAGTTTTTCGAACACTTCGACACTGTATCTATTCTCGCGTGCCAATTTAGCCAACCGTTTCAGTATATTGAAAAGTTTATCCGGACCGAGTGTTGACCATTTTACTACATGCGCGGACAGTATTCCCAAGAATTCGATCTCGTTCATGTTCTCGGAACTGATCAACGGTTCAACGATCTGTTCATCGATAAATTTCGCGATCCGTACAATGTCATCGGTAGAATACCCTTTGGTTTTAAGCGTGTCAACGACGTCGTTAAGCATCGCCTCTTTAACCATCCTGACCATTCGTTCATGATGTCGTAATTCTGCATTCATCACTATGCTGTTACACAACCTTTTTATGTCGTCCTCGGAATCGGCTTCAAGGATCTGTTTTAAATGTGTTTTCACGATCTTGAAATATTCGTTAGGTGAATCGACATACTCCTTCAAAGGGTCGAGAAGGATTTTCTGGATAATGTTGAACGTCTTCTCGGGTGACCCGTATACCTTCACAACGGGTGCTGATCTGTTTTCCTCCAAGTAATGGTGAACGAACAGATAGGTATTCCCGTAGTAGGCCTGCTCCTTCACCTCCGGCTCAGGAGGTAGAAGTTCTTCTGATTCCAGTACTTGATGGGCAACCAGTTTCTGTTTTTGGTATCTGTGTTCAACTTTTGCAATATTGCCTTTCACAGTAAGCACGGTTTCGAACCCTGCTTTGTTCAGTTCCTTTACAAGTTCTTTGAGACGGTCGATCTCTTTATCCCTTGCTTCCAACGTCGGATATTTGACCTTTGCTACAGCGGTTTTACCTTCAACAAGTTTTTTGAGTTCATCTAACCCGTACTTAAGCGAACCCGAATACCTGTTTATTACGTCCATTGCCTTGTTTGTTTTGTCGTTCGACGACTTCCCTTGAGTTGACATAGTTTAAGCTCTTCTCCAGATGTTTTATTAAACTTTTCCTTTCATACGTTTGTCGGTTCGGTTGTGAATAGATTTGGTTAACTCGTGGTTCGGTTGCACACTGGACTATTTGGTCATGTGTTTAACGGTTTCATGCGAATAATGATAGTGGTGGAATATGAGATGGGTGATCGAGCGGACAGGATATTCTGTAAGCATGGCAACGATCAGTCTACCTTCGTGTTTTATCCCGTGGTCTTTCAGTATAGGTATGAATGTTACTGCCACGAGTAATCTTAACAATCCGGAGAATGCGATCACGCCCGCAACACCGGTTAATCCCAGGAACGGTACTGTTTCGAACTTGTCTATCAGAAGCAGACCCAAATTCGTTCCGATGAAACGTGTGATACCGAACAGAAAGTTGTAGATTGCAACGTACTCGGCGCGGGACTTCTTATTCGAATGGGACATGATGTACGAGAACCCGCCTACATCGTGAGCAGACCATCCAAACCCGCTTAACACCGAAGCCAGTAACAACCATTCGAACCTGGGCAAAAGAACGTATATGAAGACGTGTGAAGCGACTATGATACCGCCGGCTAAAGTGACCGTTTTACTTGAATATTTATCTATCATGTTGCCCCAGTATTTGCTTGAGAAATACCTTGACAGAGCGCTTGTCAGAATCAAAGCACCGTACTGAAGATAGGTTAACTTCAGTATCTTTAATTCGTAGATTATGAAGAAAGGACTGGCTATGGTTACTACAAGGAACAGTAGGGATGCATAGATGAGGAAAAGACGGACGCGGTATTTGTGTTTTGTCTGTGTTAGTGTACTATTCTTCATTCGTGTACTGTTTCTTTTGTTTGATTGTACTCTCTTCGGTTCTGATGTTTTAATATTCGTAAATCCCTCCGGTACCGGGTTTTCGGGTATCTTCATAAGGTAGACCAGTGACATCAACCTGCCCAAAGCGGCAAGACTGAAGAGCACGGCAAATCCGACGAGCACGTTCGTTTGGTCGAACAAGGTTAAAAAGTATCCTGCACCCACGCTGATTACCGCAGACACAGTACTGACGACCGCGTCACGTTTACCCACTATCTCCCCGAGTGTTGACCTATTAAGGTAGTCCCCGAACCATGATGCCCATAACGGTGCGACTATCCCTTTGATGGAAGTATAGACGATAACATAGATCATAAGTAACGTGAGAGCGTTTTGTGTAGGCATCGCAGTCAATAACACTATACCCATCCATACCAGAAGGGATAACGCTACACCCCCTACCACTACCAGTTTCCGTTTATGAAACAGTTTTGACGATAGAAGTTGAAGGACGGATGATATAAGTGCAGGGATGGCAGAGAATTCTCCTATGAACCTGTCGTCCGCACCCAGAGCCAGTGCGTACGCGCCCAGGTAGGAATCACCGGCCGCTGTAGTAACGGCGGTACCTACGCCTTCTTTAACAAAAAGGTCTGTTTTATCGTTACGGTTATCGATATTCCGTTTTGTTCTGTGACGTTTTCTGTGTTCCGTTCTCCCGGCCATTTCGATGCACCTTTCTATCTTTCTACTGGGTCTATTTCGAGATATAATCTGTTCCCTGTGAAACAAAATGTCTAGATATCTCTAAACCTGCTTAATGATTTAAAAAGAATTAGGATCCGAGCGACGATCAAACCGACCGGTTTCTACCGGGTAATCGGCTTTAGTAACGGCCGGCTGAACGCCTCGGTTGCCCTTGGCGCTTACACCGCCGTCCTATCAAAGCCGTCTGCTACGGCCGCCTACACCGCCTAGTCTTGAGGGAGGCTTCGAGCTTAGATGCTTTCAGCTCTTATCCTCTGGGGCGTAGCTGCCCGGCTATGCGTTGGCACAACCGGTACACCAGAGGCCCCGGCCCCCTGTTCCTCTCGTACTGAGGGGACCTTCCTCTCAGGCGGTAGCGCTCCCAGTAGATACTACCGTACTGTCTCGCAACGTACTGAACCCAGCTCACGTAGGACTTTGATGGATGAACAACCCAACCCTTGGAGGCTGCTGCACCTCCAGGATGACCTGAGCCGACAGCGATGTACCAAACCGCGAGGTCGATGGGTACTCTCGCCCGCGACAAGTCGGTTACCCCCGGGGTAGCTTGTCTGACAGATGGGACCCTCATCAATAGGGTACCCATGTTCGCTAAGCCCGGCTTTCGCCTCTGCGTCCGATTTTGTTAGGGACGCAGTCAGGCCGGCATTTGTCTTTGACCCTCTACGGAGGATTTCTGACCCTCCTGAGCCGACCTTTGGGCACCCTTGTTTCCTTATCGAGGGTGTACCGCCCCAGCCAAACTACCCACCTGCCGCTGTCCCCTTTCGGGTGAGTGATACAGAAACCGTTGAGTGGTGTTCCATTGGCGCCTAGCTGCCAGCCGGGACTGACAGCATAACAGCTCCCACTTACGCTCTGCAACGGTTCCCATATCACAACGACAGGCTGTAGTAAAGCTCCACGGGGTCTTCGTTTCCCACTGGGAGTCCTCGGCATATTCACCGAGTAGTGAGTTCACCAGGTCCGACCCAGGGACAGTGGGGGAGTCGTTACGCCGTTCATGCAAGCCGCCAATTAAGCGGCGAGGTATTACGCTACCTTAAGAGGGTCAGAGTTACCCCCGCTCTTCACCGGCGCTTCGCCCGGTTGGAACCGGGTTTCACGTACCGGCAGTGAGCAGGCGTCGGCCACCGTACTAGGCCTTACGGCTTTGCGGTGACCTGTGTTTTTGGTAAACAGTCGCTCCCCCCTTGTCACTGCGACCTGCAGTCGCCTTGCGACAACCGCAGGCACCCCTTATACCGAAGGTACGGGGCTAATTTGCCGAATTCCCTTGGGTCGGTTATCCTGATACGCCTGGGCCTCTTCAGCCAGCAGCACCTGTACTGGTTCTAGGTACGGTCGTCCGGAATCGGACAGGTTCCCTTTTCACGGATCCCAGGCCTCAGCCGATTTTTCCCAGGTTTATACTGCTTCTCCTCGTTACAAGTCTCCGCAGTATTATCCTGGTTAAACGGGGTCTCCCCCGCTCGGCCTAGCCCGAGATGTCAGGAACCTGTCTTGCGTTGCCGCATCTATCCGGACGGGGCCGGAATATTAACCGGCTTCCCTTTCGTGCGGAGGTGATTAGCCCCGCACTTAGGACCGCCTTACTCTTGGCTGACGAACATGGCCAAGAAACCCGGGTGCTATCCGGCGCCCAGGATTCCCACCTGGGTACGCTGTTACTAACACCAGGATATTCATACCAGCCCGGTCCACACGACCTCACGGCCGTGCTTCTGCCCGGACCGGTCGCCCCCCTACCGGATCACCTCTCACAGAGAGGTGCCCTGAGGTCTCGGTACCCGGCTTAAGCCCCGGGCATTTTCGGAGTCTGCCCTCTCGGCTGGTCCGCTGTTACGCGTTGTTTAAAGGATGGCTGCTTCTAAGCCTACCTTCCAGCTGTCTAAGAGAGGGGACTCCTTTCGGATTAACACTTAGCCGGGATTTAGGGACCTTAACCTCAGTCCTGGTCGTTCCCATAATGGCCAGCCGGCTTACCCGACTTGAGCCCGACTCCTGCCTTCTACGGTGAGCACGCATTCGGAGTTTGACAGGAGGGCGAGGGATTTCTCCCCCGTGACCTCCAATCAGTGCTCTACCGCGTGCTCCACCTCCAGCAGGGCTGTGCTGAGACACATTTCGGGGGGAACCCGCTATCGCCGCGCTCGACTGGACTTTCACCCCTAGACGCGGGTCACCCGAGGGGAATAGACCACCACCGGTTGACGGCTTCCATCGGCCGGTAGGCCGACTTCACCGTGCCCGCGCCTAGATCGCAGCGGCTTCGGGTCTGACGACAGTGACTAATCCCCCTTATCGGAGGACGCCCCTGACCCACAAGGGGCTGCGGGCTGTTGCTTTCGCTCCGGCTTTCGCCTCGCCACTGCCGTCAACTCCCTGGCCCTTGCTTCGAGAAGGACGATGCGACGCCGGTAACCGGTTCTCGCTCCCGGCCTCTCGGCCGGTCGCTTCGAACCGGCTATCCTTTCACGCCGCATCAAACTGTCACCGCCCAGTTTCAGGTTCTTTTAACACCCCTTTCGGGGTCCTTTTCAGCTTTCGCTCACGCTACTGGTTCGCTATCGGTCTGGGGTTATGTTTAGGGTTGGGAGTTGATTCTCCCATATTCCGACGCACGATCCAGTGCGCCGTACTCTTCCGCCACCCTTCCTGACAGACTTCGCCTACGGGGCTATCACCCTCTATGGCACAGCTTTCCAGCTGTTTCGGCTCGTCTGTCAGGATAGGTAACGGTGGCCCCACATCCCGACTCACGTTACCGTGAGCGGTTCAAGACGCCCTGTCCGGGGTTCAGTCGCCCTTACTACCCGGATCGCTATTGCTTTCTCTTCCTGCCGGTACTAGGATGTTTCGATTCCCGGCGTAACGCGGGGATCCCAGGATCAAAGGATGCATGCTCCTACCCTGGGCTTATCGCAGCTTGCCACGCCCGCGTCTACCCCAGCCGAGCCATCCACTGGGCGGTTTGGTTACCCAGATGGAAACCGATCAGTTTGATCGCCGCTCTTCATCCTCATGATAACAACGCTCCCCGCAGATGCGAGGAAACGCAATCATCGGTTAAGTCGTACCCGAGCCCTCAACGGGCCGAGCGGTATATATAGTAAGCGATTTCTTTTTAAACCTTTCGTCATCACCTCTGCGCTCTGCGATTGTGAATAAATCCCGAAATTTTTCTTAAAAACAGGATTTTAGTTGTGTTAATATGTTAATATTTGTATTTTATCTTTTGTTATGTGAGGTATAATACATAACAAAAAATAAAATTAGAGAGGAGAATCAACATACCAAGCACATACCTGACCACATTCTCAAAATTCCTACCCCTTACCATCTCACCTAATATCATCTTAAGTCTAGAGAAATATGTTTCTAC
>JAGGXE010000025.1 GCA_021163225.1 Candidatus Micrarchaeota archaeon
AGGTACATAATTAATAGGGATATACCTATCACCATTGCGGAGTACGAAGAATGATGACAATGAAATATTCTTAGCTAGCGCAATGCTTTTTGCATATTGCTTTTCTCCATACTGCTGTATGCAGATCTGCTCGGACGGTCCGGGCGTTCCCTTCTGTAAGTACTGAATATCTATACAGTGAATTTCGTAGTTTAGAGAAGGTAGGTCGGCCTTGGTAGAATTGAACAGAGTGAAAATAATGTCATTTACTCCTGGAGGAAGGGATGGGTCGTAGAACATCAGAAGGGAATACTCTGACGTATTATTCGTACTGTTTATCGTACTGTTCGATGTACTGGACTGTGTATTACATCCTGGCAGTACCATAATGGTAAACGCTATGAATACGCTTAACAGTCCAAAAAGGATCGTCCTTTTCATCATGTATCACCCCGTAGAAAATTCAAGATGTGATGTTTTGTGTATTCTGTTGTTTTTAAACCTATCTGTTTGTAAAACTAGTAAGCGTCTGACATGAGTCCGTAACCGATCAGCGAGAGTATGATGAACAGAACAACACCTAACACCGCTAAGAATATTATTCCCAATTTGAGACGGTTCAGTGCGTTAGAAATAGTGGATTTGGCCTCTTTGACATCTATCGCATCTACAGAATGTTTGAGGGTGGATAGAGAGTTATACGTCTGGACAACCGACCTATTCGTCTGAGCCAGGAGCGTTGCCGTGTCTTTTAAAGAAGCGGATGCCTCGGATAACTGTTCCGTTGATGAAGACAGGGAAGAAGTGGATACGCCCATAGAAGAAACGACCCCAGTAAGAGAAGATATCCCCTGGGAAAGGGAATCTATCCCATTACTCATGTGAACTATGGAATCTGATAGGTATGAAGACATATTCGAAAAAGAGGACAATGTATAAGAAGTGTCATCGATAAATCGGTTGGCGTTCGTTTCAAGTAAAATCACCTTGTCAAATTCAGAATTCACATAATCGCTGATACTGGAAAGATAAGAGAGGGAAAACAAACAGATACCTGCAGTAAGAAATATCCCGATAATTCCGAAAAGGATCACCAGCATACCTATTAATTTTTTCATTTTCAAACACCCAACGTCCCAAAAGCCACAGGGTAGGGGAAGGGATACGACCCTGTACTTCCACTATTCTTATTCTAGATAAATTTAAAATAATTATGTAACTATGGTTACATATGCTTCTCTATCTTTATGACATAAAGGTGGATTTGAAAGATTATTCAAAGGTCAAAAGAAGGTTCTATTATCATCTCAAAAAATCGCGTTTATGTAAACTGCCTCTCAAAACAAAATCCGTCATATTGGTTCCAGACGAACTGGAAGATGAAGCAGATGCCTTTTTCAATAGGTTTAAAGAGTACTTGGAAGTGTATAAAGCAAAAGTGATAGATTTGGAGGAACTCTAGTCTGAATAGTGGAAGTAAGGGGTCTCTGCATTCTACTGCTGCGAGACCACCACCACGTCTTCGACAGATTTTACATTCTTGTACAGAATACTCTTTTCCTTCAGTATTCTCACCGCATCCTCTTTAGTGATATGATAACTGAGCGGTTCCAGAGTAAGTCTTATGATCTCGCCTTTTTCAAGGTCTATTATTATGTCCTGAACCCTACCGAGGAACTTCCCTCCATCAGTATATATGTCCATACCATACATCTTCGATAATCTTATCGACATTCATATCACCCACTCAACTTTAATCAGAATAAAATTCCACAGAATCATTTATAAAACTAACGTTTACGAGATTATCCTATGAAGTTTGACCGCGCTCCCGATGTAAAGGCTATGGTTGAAGATATCGTTGAGGTATTAAAAGACAAGTTTTATTATATAGATACTGAAAGAATTATATGTTTGCGTTCTTTTGGTTCTAAGGCGAGGGCATACGCACGGATATGGAGTTTGCCTAAGATATGGCAGGTGGCGTTGGACATTCGTACCTTTTACGTTCTTGAAGTGATATCCCACCATTTCGATCAACTGCCCATTGAGAAAAAACGTAAGGTTATAATCCATGAACTCATGCATATTCCGACAACTTTTTCAGGGGCATTGACACCGCACAACTTTGTATGGAGAAGGATAGACGCTCGTTCAGTGAACAGATTGTACGAACTGTACAAAAAGAGAAAGATGGTCTAAGTTTGCCGTTCTTTATTTACCTGTCGAGTTTGTTCCTGTATTCGAGACATTCTTCTCCTTTTTTATATCCTGTATTATCTCCGCAGTCTCGTATCTATCTATACATTCTATCAATTCATCTGTCAGATCCCATTGGCAGAGATTGTTTACGCATATGCACGAGGTCTTATCACTTGTGTAGCAGGAGTATTCATCCTTCCACGGAACAGTCCTGTTATCTGTATAGTTGACCGGTGCGCATGTTTGATTGTATATTCCTGTGATATGACAATCCGCATCTGAACGGCATTCTATCTTCTTCTCTCTTACAGTTACATTCAGTCGAGTACAATTTTCCTTTAACTCTTCATTCATTATGTAATCGCAGTACGTTTTGTTTCCCCATCTACTGACGTATTGGTAATAGCAAATATCTTTGTTTTCGCCAGGTGTGACATAGTTGCAACAGTCCGGGTCATCGGCCGCATATGCCATCATTACCAAACAACCGTCTTTATACTCAGTATCATTGATGAACAGACAGAACCTGTAGTTCTTTTCATTGTAGGCGGCCTGTTTTAAACAGTAATCCGTTTTGTTCGACAATCTACATTCAAGATATTCGAGAAGCATCTTCTTAGCACTCCTGTAGGTATTGATAAATCTGGTTGTGTTATCGATAGGTCCCGGAAGTGTGAAAGCGTCCTCTGGAACCTTTGTGCTGAGCGATACCACTTTTCTCAGAAGTTGTTTTTCTATACCGTTCTCAGTATACGTTATGTTTACTAAGAGCGGGAGCCCAGTTTCATTATCCAAACACAACCTTTGCGTGAAATTGTTGAAAGATGTCACTATCTTGCTGTTAGGGCTCAACCCTATTTTCAATAGTTCGGTAAACGTAAGCTTTCTGTAGTTCGGTTTTATCACAAAGTATTTGCATTCTCGTCCGGCAACAGTTCTGTATTCAGGATAGGAGACATTCAATGCAGATGCGTTCTTCAACACTTCATAGGTAAGTATCGTCTTTTCCACGGAATCCTCATCCGTCAGTTTTTCTATAAGGTTCTTTTTCTCATAATAAAACAACGTATTATTCGTAACATCCGAACAGTATATCTCTTTCTTACCTGCCAACTGTACGCATGCATAGGTCGTTGTACCGTTCTTTATCATCCATCGTGTTTCAAACGGTGATACCGATTTTATGTAGTACCTGTTTCCATCCCTAATCCCTTCTATGTGATACGTAAGACCTTCCG
This sequence comes from Candidatus Micrarchaeota archaeon, assembly GCA_021163225.1. Classification (NCBI taxonomy): domain Archaea; kingdom Nanobdellati; phylum Microcaldota; species Microcaldota archaeon. The sequence goes on from JAGGXE010000025.1 coordinate 3,420, forward strand.
AACGTTCATCAAATACCTGATAATAGACGGTCGTGTTCTTTTGTAGTTCCAAACTGTTGATCAGTTCCTTGTATCCGTCGTTCTTGTTATTTGTTGTACACCCTCCCATTACAATGATGACCGACAGTAATCCTAACACTATAAGTATCTTATCCATATCCATAGTAATCCCTCTTTAAATCCTGTCAAATCCGAATATTTCAACCTCGCTATTTATTTAAACATTATCTTTATCACGTCCCTATCCTTTAACATATGGTCTCTTCCGACCTTTCGTCCTGTCCTAACATCGATCGCTCCTATGAACCCTTCGGCAATGTCGGAATGGATCTTCTCGGCAAGGTCGATAACCGTAGACCCCTTTTTCATAAGGATCGCGTCCGGTACCACATTTCCCTGGGAATCTGTCAACTCCTTTTCATTTTCGACAGGATACACGACGATATATCCCAATACATCGAACACCGCCTTGTTCAGTATCTGTTGCACTCCAGACCCACCGTACCTGTCCAGGATCTCTCTTATTCTGTCCAGTACTGTTTTCTGTTCCTTCGATAACTGTCTGATTACTTCGAACCCCGAATCACCCGGAAGGTATTCGATGTATCCGTTCTTTGCAGCCTTTCGTAATACCAATTCGCCGAGGGCGTACGTCGGAACGATAACCTTGTCGGGATAGGCTTCTTTCAGCCTTTCTATGTTTTCATCCGCACCTTTTTCATCGACCTTATTAGCGGCGATCAGTATCGGTTTACCTCGACGGACGATGAGCCGGGCGATATCGAACCTGTCTTCTGGAGACCAGTTTTTCTTATCTTTTAAATCCAATTCCTTTAGTATTGAGATAGTAGTTTCTTCGGACACTTTCAAACTGTTGGTTATATCTACCAGTTTTTGTACATTCCCCGATTTTATCGTTCTCCAATGTCTCTCTAAAATACCGTCTATCCAATGGACAAGTTCCTCTTCCAAAAACATGACCTCCTTGACCGTGTCACCTTTACCCAATCTTCCATCGAGGTCTGTCCTACCGCTGGCGTCTACAACCTGGATCAAACAATCCGTACCTGCCAGGTCTGTCAGGAACCTGTTACCCAACCCTTTACCTTCATGAGCACCAGGGACAAGTCCCGCGACATCCACCAGTTTTGTAGGAATGAACCTTATTCCGTTTACACATCGTCCATGTTTTGGATTGCATTTCACTCCGAACTCTTTACATACACAGTTCGTTCTTACGTATGACAGACCTATGTTCGGGTCTATCGTAGTGAATGGATAATCTGCCATAGGCACATCTATCAGCGTAGCCGCACTGAAAAAAGTACTTTTCCCGCTGTTCGGTTTACCGCAGATTCCTATCTCCATAAAAACAACCTAAATTAAAATCATCAGGAAAAGTTTTTAATCATGATATCTTAAATCCTTTCATGCTCCTCACGGAAAAATACAGACCGAACAGACTTTCTAAGTTTTTGGGCAACACTTCTGAAATAAAAAAGGTAAAGCAATGGATATTGAACTGGAAGAGGGGCATTAAAGGTAAACCTTTGCTTATCACGGGTCCTGTTGGAGTTGGGAAAACTTCTCTGGCGCATGCCGTAGCCGATGAGTTCGGGTTTGAACTGTACGAGATAAACGAATCCCAAGAGTATTCGCACGATACAATAGAAAAACTTTTCAATCATTCTCTTGTCTCGGGTACATTGTTCGGCAAACCCCGGCTCCTTCTTGTAGACGATGCGGATAAGATGGCTCTCATGGGTAGGGGTTTGGCATCTAAACTGTCGTCCCTTCTCAAGGATCCGCCGTTCCCGATAATCCTCACAGCCATAGACCCTTGGGACCCGTCCTTGTCCTCCGTACGCGGGTTCTGCGAGGTCATAACCTTGAAAAGGCCGAGCAATTCCACACTTGAACGTTATCTCCTATTGATTGCAGAAAAAGAAAAGATCCCGGTCACTAAAGAGATGATAAAGAAGATTGTTGAATCGGCTGAAGGAGACGTCAGGGCGGCTCTGAACAGTCTTCAAGGGATGAGTACCGCACCGAGAAACATAAACATCAAGATTATGGATGCGCTCAGACGCATGTTCAATGCAAAAACCTTTGTAGATGCGAGGAGGATAACTACGATGGTAGATATGGACCCAGATATGTTGACTCTTTGGATAGAGGAAAACATGCCGAGAGAACTGCAGGACCCCGAGGAATTGGCAGAAGGGTTTTATTATCTGTCACGTGCAGACGTATTTCGGGGAAGAATAAAAAGAAGAAACGTTTGGGGTTTCTTAAGGTATTCACTATCACTTATGACAGCGGGCGTGGCTCTGGCGAAAAAGGAGCACAGGTTCAGGTTTGTTCCCTACACGTTTCCGACCTATCTGAAATACATGAGCAGAACAAAGGAGCACAGACGAACACTGAACAGTATAATAACCAAGTTCAAAAACCATGGAAGGATCCATGCATCCGGTAAAGAGATACGGGAAATGCTACCTCTCATAAAACTTCTTATCGAGAAATACGATGGAGAGGCCCTCTCTTTCTATGACCTTGACCCCAAGGAAGCTGCATTCATTCTTGGTACAACGGAATCAAAGGCAAAGAAGTATTTTTAAAAAATCTTGAACACACCGTCTGCTATCAGGTGTGAAACGTATCCGACCAATCCGAAAACGGCGAGATAGTAGTCTTTTGATACTAAAAATATCATTATCGCGTATGCGAGGGCTGCAGCAAAACCGTGCGTTATCCCTCTGTGTCTCGGACGTAACAGTTCGGTTAACATGATCAGCAGCAAGAAAATCCCCAAAGTAACCAGTACCATCTTCGCAAGGTCATCGAAAAGCGACATCGATATCACAACACTTAACGGAAGCAGAACAACACCCCTCAATAAAGAGGTGGCTTTACTCTTAGGATGGTCTATGTCGGGTGTGAGAGCACTCACAGTACCGAAGATGATGTACCATATGTTCGGCTTGATTAGAAATCCGATAACTGTTGAACTCAATCCTCCTACTATGAGATGACCTTTGTAATTCATGGCATCACTCGAATTGTAGTATCAATTCCTTGACCTGTTTAACTATTTCTTTTTCGTCTTCTTTGTCCAGTTTAGTGAGGTTGTAATACAGTTGACCTTCGGCAAAATGTAGGGCTAACGCTTCTTCGTCATCAAGGCATTGAAGATGATACAGTGCTAGGAGAGGTTCTAATTCCTTTCTCAACCTTTCAACACGTGGAATATCCTCTTTATCATTGACCTTTCGTTTGTATGTTAACCTTTTTCTGACCTTGTTCGGAAGCAAAATTAGTATCAATTGTATCAATGTGTCGATGGCTCTTCTCAACCTGTACTTCAATGAACGTTCTCTTTTCACTTCTTTCCCCGATTTCGAGACAACCACCTCTGTTTTTTCCGTGTTCTCCAAAACCGTGCTTTTAACCAACCTATCTTCTAATGCAAAGAATTCCTTAGGCAACAGGTCAACCTTCTCCTTCATCCTCTTTTCATCCTTGGTTTTCAATTCCATCCGTGTCGCCTCGGTTATTTTATCGCATATCTCTTTAAAATTCTTTTTGGTCTATCTTTATTCATGGATTCCGATGATTGGCAGCAATGGTTGTTGGTCCTAACCTTCATAGTACTCGGCGGGATAATCATCTCACTGTATTATTTAGGTAAATCCGCACCAGATTATCCTCCTTCCCCACCGACAGACGTGTACGCGTTTCAAAACGGGTCCGTCGTGTTCATTCGATGGACTCCTTCTATTTCAGGCGACGTTATCGGGTATAACGTATACAGAAGCACGAAAAAAGGAGTTCTGGGGGAACGAGTTAATAATAGGGTCATCAACGGTTCATCTTACACAGACACCTTTTATCTTCCGGAAGGTCAATATTTCTATACTGTCCGTGCAGTTGATCGTTCTAATGAAGAGGATAACCTTAACCAGGTATCTGTTAACATAGATAGAACTCCGCCTACCGATTGTGAGATTCAGATATCCCGTCCAGTTGTCAAGGTTCCTCAGGTGCTCGTGTTCATGACTTGTGAGGACGCATACTTCTGCAGGTTTAAGGATGACGGTCATGAATGGTCTCAATTCTTCCCGTATACGCAGTACTTCACAGTCCCTCTTTACAATGAGTCGGGTGAAAGAAAACTGTACGGACAATGTATGGATAACCACGGTAATCTCGGATCGATCGTTTATTCTGTCGTGACGATAGATGACCATCCTCCTGAAATCGACGAAGTGGTCGGGTTGACGAGCGGGTTCTACCATGTTGGCGGAAACGCGTCCCTTGTGTTCAATGTTAGCGATGATTATTCAAAGGAAGTGAGATGTACTCTGTACATAAATGATATCCCTGTTAAAGATGAAGAAACAAACACTGGATCAACGATCTTGTTCAACATCTCTTTCAAAGAGAGAGGCCCATATATTATATCGCTCCAGTGTTCTGATGTTGCAGGAAACATTGCAAGATGGGTTGATGTTGCACGTGTTATCGAATAGTCAGAAGATAAAGAAGCAAAGAGTTGGGTATAAAACTTGATTCTCCACATGTTAATCGGATTTGCACGGTCACAGGACCTACGAGATCCGGTAGAAACATTTAAAAACATACTCTTTCAGATAAATTACGACGTAGGACGTCGATATGTATTTGTAGGAGGTGTTTACAATGGGCGAAAGAATAGGTAAAGAAAAGATAGAGAGGGAACCGGGTTATCTTTATTATGTAGGGAAGGACGGTTATGTGTGGAGAGCCCCCATGAAGTTTAACAAACGGGGTCGTAAGAAGAGAGTAGGTACCGAGAAGATCATCAAAGAGCCGGGTTACATGTATTACGTGGACAAAAAAGGTTATGTGGCACGTGCCAGATTGAAGAATTGGCCCGGCAAAAAAGGTAAACGAAGATAAACCCTTCCTTTTCTTCTTTTTATGCGCGATGTCCCTAAGGTTATCATAGATACAAATTTTTTCCTCCTTATCCCTAGATTCAAATTGGACATCTTTAAAGAGGTTAGGGCAGAAATAGGAAACTGTGAATTCATCGTATCCAAAGGAATACTTGAAGAATTGAACCGTTTATCTAAGACCGATAGAGATGCAAGGTTTGTGTTAAATGTTCTTAAAAAGACGAGGGTCAAGGTTGTTGAGAACAACGACCCTGTGGACAGATGGATCTTCAGATACTCTAAACAACTTAAGGATGAAGGGTTCGACGTATATGTGTGTACCAATGATCTCTCTCTTAGAAAACGTTTAAAATCTATCGGAGTGAAAACAGTTATCCTAAGAGGGTACGGCAGGATCGCTGTTATGTAGGTGATGGTAATGTTGTGGATAGGTTTGGTTGGCGGTGTAGCAGCGGTACTGTTTGCATTAGGTTTAGCCTACATGATAAAAGGATACAGTGAGGGTAATGAGAAGATGAGGCACATCGCCGAACTGATAAGGAAAGGGGCCAAAACTTATCTCAATAAACAGTATCGTGTACTGTCCGTCTTTGTCGTCATTGTTGCTTTGATCCTATTGTTGGTTCTTGGTTATAGAGAGGCTATCGCATTCGTTGCCGGTGCACTACTTTCGTCAAGCGCAGGATACATGGGTATGATGGTTGCTACGTCTGCTAACAGCAGAACTGCAGAGGCATGCAGAAAAGAACTCAATAAAGGGTTACGTGTCGCGTTCTCATCGGGTTCCATTATGGGTATGCTTGTTGTAGGTCTCGGGTTGTTAGGTGTGACCGTGTTTTATTTGATCTTTCATGACCCTAACGTGTTGTTCGCTTTCGGGTTCGGTGCATCATCCATAGCATTGTTTGCGCGTGTCGGAGGAGGCATATACACTAAGGCGGCAGATGTTGCAGCCGACCTTGTCGGAAAAGTAGAAGAAAACATTCCTGAAGATGACCCGCGTAATCCTGCGGTGATCGCTGATCAGGTGGGGGACAACGTCGGTGATGTGGCTGGGATGGGTGCCGACCTGTTCGAGAGTTACGTTGACTCCATAATTGCAGCCATACTTATAGGTTCGTCCATCTCTGCTATTTTCGGAACGCTTCCCATAATCCTTGCCACGGTAGGTATATTCTCATCCATCCTCGGCTACTTCTTTGTAAACGTAGGGAAAGGAGGCGATCCTTCAAAGGCGTTGAACAGAGGTATACTCGTTGCCGGAGGTATTATGTTTATCGCATCTTATTTTGTTGTTCAATGGTTGACAGGCGGTTTGGAGTTATGGATTTCGATAGTGTTGGGTTTGGTGGTAGGGATACTTATCGGGTTTACAACTGAATATTATACATCTTACAAGTATCCTCCGACTAAGTCGGTAGCAAATGCTTCTGTGTCGGGAGCGGCAACAAACATAATAACAGGTATTTCTGTTGGTATGGAGAGTACATTCGTACCGGTAGTGCTCGTAGTGATAGGTATCGTTGTATCCTACGCGGTTTCCGGGTTGTACGGTGTTGCATTGGCCGCCGTCGGCATGTTATCCATATTAGGGATAACGCTTGCCGCGGATACGTACGGGCCGGTTGCGGATAACGCTGCAGGGATAGCCGAGATGGCAGGACTGGGGAAGAAAGTGAGGGAGAGGACCGAGATGCTCGACGCGGTGGGTAACACTACTGCAGCGGTCGGTAAAGGGTTTGCAATAGGTTCGGCGGCATTAACGGCCTTGGCACTGTTTTCATCCTATGTGTCTATCTCGGGACTGAAAGGGATCGATATAACTGACCCTAATGTGGTGGGTGGCATATTCATAGGTGCACTTCTACCCTTCCTGTTTTCGGCACTCACCCTGCGGTCGGTCGGTGAAGCCGCAAACACGATGGTGAACGAGATAAGAAGGCAGTTCAAGGACAAGAAGATTCTTGAAGGTAAGAAGGAGCCGGATTATTCCAGATGTATCGCCATCAGTACACATTCCGCATTACGTAAGATGGTGCTCCCGAGCGTGATCGCATTGGTTGCTCCTATCGTAGTTTGGTTTACTCTTGGTCCGGAGGGTACGGGCGGTTTATTGGTAGGGTCGATAGCGTCAGGATTCATGCTCGCCCTGTTCATGGCTAATGCGGGCGGTGCTTGGGACAATGCCAAGAAGTATGTTGAAGCAGGTCATCTCGGTGGTAAAGGTAGTGAAGTGCATAAAGCAACCGTTACCGGCGATACGGTTGGTGACCCGTTCAAGGATTGCAGCGGTCCGTCCCTGAACATCCTGATAAAGTTGATGTCCATCATTTCAATACTCCTGGCCATGGCGATCTTCCACTAAAATTTATAAAGAAGTTTGTACAAATACCTGCAAAACAGTTTTAATGTTTAAAGGGCCCGTGGTCTAGTGGTTATGACGTCCGCCTCACACGCGGGAGGTCCCCGGTTCGAATCCGGGCGGGCCCATTGTTAGAGGTGGTATGAATGTTCAACCTGCTCCATGTGAAGGATAAGGTGAGGGTGCCGCCTAGATATTTTTCTATGCGGTTGGAAGATGCATTAACCGAGTTACTCAGCGAGAAGTACGAGAGAGTGGTGGATAAGGAGATAGGTGTAGTACTTTCCATCCATAATGTGGAACCGAAAAGTGAGGGTATAATCATACCCGGGGACCCTTCTGCATATTTCGATGTAGAATTCGACGCCCTCGTGTTCAAGCCCGTGGTCAACGAAGTGGTAAGAACAGAGGTTACCGAAGTCGTGGAATTCGGTGCTTTCCTTTGGCTGGGTCCTGTTGACGGGTTGGTCCATCTCTCTCAGATAACGAACGATTTTCTGACTTACAACCGCAGGATACCTGCATTGATAGGTAAGGATACGAAACGGACACTCAAGAAAGGGGACACCGTGCTTGCCAAGATCTCTACTGTGAGCATGAGCGGTACGATCAAGGATGTGAAGATAGGACTGACAATGCGTCCTTTAGGGTTGGGTAAGGAGGAATGGGTAGTCCAGGAACTTAAGAAGAGAGAGAAAGAAAAAACCGCTGAGAAGCAGAAGAAGAAAAAGAAGTGAGCGAAATATGTTCAGGTGGTTTGTATGAAGGCGTGTAAGGATTGCCATTACCTTTTCGAGGAAGGGGACAAATGTCCTGCCTGCGGCTCTGAAAACATCTCTGAAAAGTTTACCGGATTGATCATCGTTCTTGATCCGGAACGGTCGGAAGTTGCAAAAAAGATAGGTGCGAAAACGCCCGGAAGATATGCAGTGAAAGTTAGATGATGCGTTTTGTCTATGAAAACCCGGCAGTTATTGTTGATGATGCGTTGGTTATTACCGATTTACATATAGGACGCGATGTCGAATCCATTCCGTACGGTGATGAAATCATCGATATGGCCGACTATTATCTGGAAAGGATCCTTGAGATCAGGGATGACACGAGAGAACTCATCATATTGGGAGATGTAAAAGAACCACTGTTTACTGTTCCCAATCAGGTATTCGATTTTTTCAGTAGGGTTAAGAAAGAGTTCGACCGTGTTGTGGTAGTCAAAGGAAACCATGACCACGGGATCGATAAGATACCGGATATAACCGTTGTGAACGAGTACGTTAAATCAGATGTAGGAATGGTTCACGGGCATGCGATACCTTCACCGAACATGTGGAACCACAGTTATCTTTTGTTCGGTCATCTGCATTACTATTATAATGTGCGTTCTGAAATAGGTAAAAACCTAAGGATTAAGGTTTATCTGGTAGCACGTTTAAATCCGGGGGAGATAGCGAGATTGTTGGGCGGGGGTAACCGTTTTAACAAAGATTTAACAGCAGTGTTTTTACCATCTTTCAACCCCAACATATTCGGTATCGATGTCACGAAGATCGACAATGTAGAACGACCTTTCAGGAAGGAATTGTTTAAAATGGACGATGCGCAGGTGTACACGCTATCAGGGATCTGTTTAGGCACTGTCCGCAGTCTGCGTTCATGAATAGTTTTTAGAAATTACTCGTTAAGTTGAGTTTGGAGGATTTGAGGAATAAGTCGCATTGTGCGATTGTGAACAATTCAACATGGAGAAAAATTTTCCACCGAACCCATCTATTATACTTATCTCCGAAAATTTTTGTCCCTTCACAACTCACATATCCTTACCTATCTATTTCTCAGGTATCGAGAAGAAACGTTCAGGGAGGTGTGTTGCTAAACCTGAAAAAACAGCAAGTAATATAAAGTTTTATATCAATAAAATAACAGGATGATTAAGAGGTAGATGATTATGGGTAAGAAGGGAAGAGGTAGAGAAACACTCGTCACCTGTGTTGCTTGTGGAAGAAAGGTTCCAAGGTCTAAAGCCGTTCTTTTGGAAAGACCTATTGTTTATTCAACGGATTTGAAGACCGGGGAGGATGTTAAATCAGTGGTCAGGAGTAAAGAATACTATTGTCCGAGTTGTGCCAAGCATCGGCACATCTATGAGAGGAAGAAGAGACAACTCATGAGAAAAAGAAAAGAATAGAATTGTGTGATGTGTATGGTGAAGAATATTGTTGTCGAAGGCACCGTAAAATTCGATGAGAAAACCTACAAGGCATTGAAACTGCACTTCGGCAACATCCCGCTTCTGATCGTCAAGACCCGTCGAGGATACGTCGCTTCAACGTACATAGATGTCAGTGCGGCGGAGAAACTGGGTGATGTGGCATGTTTTGTATCTAACGTCAAAGATTTTTCAGACCTTCATAATGCAAAGATAAAACACGTTACCTCATGGGCTGAGGACCTTGGTCTTCGGCCGGGCATGACACTTAAGAAGGCATTAGAAATCCTGGACTCGGAATAAATCGGAGAGTGTGAACCTATGAAATGCCATGACCATCCGGATAGGGAGGCATTCGCACGGTGTTCTATCTGTCACCGTCCGTTCTGTAAAGAGGACCTGGTTAAGGTAGGTGATGAATACGTTTGCATACATTGCCTGAAAAAACTGCTTAAAAAAACGGTGAGCGGCACACGCACACCGTACAAATCCCTGAACCTCTCTTTATTTCTTTCTGCTTCACTTTACACGATACTTGCGGTGTTCATATTCCTTATCAACCTGTACCTCCTGCCCTATGTTACCGAAGACCTTAGGTCATTGGAGGCAAGATACTTCTTTACCCAGATGCTTTTCGTTCTGATACTTTTTGTAGAGGTGTTGCTCATCCTTGTTTCCAACAAATCCTCATTGATCTTAGGCTTCCTTCTTTCTGTATGGTTTGTAGTGCTTCCTTTCATTCAGGTCCCGCCGTTGGAATTGAACCTGATAAACACGGTCTTCTACATAGTCATTCCTCTGTTAGCGTTACTGTTCCTGTTCGTTGGTAAGGAAGGTCTGGAACACGAACCGTTCTACAGGTGAACGGCATGCACGAACGCAACATCGTCCGCGGTTTGATAGAGTCCGCCTTGTCCGATGAGAAAGTTAGTTCTCTACTCGATGAAGGGTGGAAGATTGTTCGGTTCGTAGTTATAAACGGGTCGCTGTCACCTGTATCCTCCTCCGACTTGGAAAGGGTGTTCAGGGAGGAGGGATATGATGTGGACGTGATTGAGGAGGAGGCGGTTGTAAACTGCGAGTGCGGTTATAACGGTCCGCCAAAGGTTGTGGAACGCGGACACGATTTTGTTGTTTGGACATGTCCGTCCTGTGACCGTCTTTATCCGAAGGTCATCTCTGGTGACAGGATCGTTTTGGTTAAGGCCGTTGTAGAGCGTCCGAAGGTTTGATCTGTTCGTTTGTAGACACTTCCGACTCAACAGCCCTAACGATTTCGTCTTTGCTCATCATACCTCGGTACACTGTGTTCCCTATCACTATCGTCGGATAAGAGGATACGTTAAACTGTTTTTTAAGTACATCTATCGCTATGTTATCCAGGTCACCGTCAAACGAATATATGCGTACGGACATGTTCTTTGCAAGGAGTTCTTTCCGCGCCATGAAGAGTTCGGTACCCTGTTGGAAACAGTGCGGGCATACATCCTTATTGTTCGAATAAAAATACAGGATCGGTATGAAAGAACCGTTGCATCTTTCGTTAGCCAACCTTACAAGCATGAAGTTTCTGAATTCCAGGTTGGAATACTGGGATTTAAGACGAAGGTCCGACACGCCTCTCTGCTGCTCCAGGTAATCTATCTGTTCACCTATCTTCCAACTTTCCTCTTCAAACTTGTCTGAGAGTTCTCTGTACACATTGCAGAAGAGACTTGGGTCGGATGATGTCAATGTCAATACTTGAAGGGACATGGTGTTATCGTTCAATGTGTATATGGAATCCTCGATATCGGATACTGATGATTTGGTGATATTGATACCTATGAAAATGCCTATCAGGAACACTAAACCGCTGATCACGAACGCTATTGCGTACACTTCCCAAGTGAAACCCTCTGTCCCATGCCTTTTCTTTGTCGGCGGTTCTATCTCGTTCCCCAAATGTATCCCCCTCCTCTCAGTTCCTGCCAGAAGGTTATTATCCAGACCGCTACCCAGATGTAACCGTAGAAGAATACGTATGATATGAAAGGAACGATGTCCTTCATACCCACCCTCTTTTCCCCTGCTCTACTACGGAGCACGTTCACAAGGTAGGCTGTGTAAGGTATTCCGATAATCAGAACAACGACGGTAGTCAGCATGAGTGGGTCTATCGAAAGGAGCAGAGAACTCAAGTATCCCAACCTCTCCGTCCACAACCCGTTGTAGAGCACATTTCTCAGTATTCCTATCGCGAATATGACAAGCGGTATGGAATAAACGAAATCGAACATCATACCGAAGAACACAAAATCACCGTACTTAGGCGAGTACAACCTACGATGGTATATCCTGTTCCATATACCTCCGCGTAACCATCTCACTCTTTGTTTGATCAGTTTGAACAACGTGTCCGGCACAACAGTGTAAGAAAACGCGTCCAAGGAGGCCCTTATCTTGTACCCATGTCTCTGCAGGTTGATAGCTATTTCCTGGTCTTCGGTGAGACTGTTTTTATTGAACCCGCCTACCTCGAAGAACGGCTCTCTTCTGAACATGCTAAGTCCGCCGGGTGTGACATAGACGGATTCTACACCCATGATCAATCTCCTAAGCACTAATATAATGTCGTATTCTATGGCCTGAACCTTCTCTATCAAATTCTTTGGGTCGTATACCCTTACCGCACCGGTTACCGCGGCAACGTCCTTCTCCCGGAAATACGCGATCAACCTTCTAAATGCCTGTGTATCGACCCTCGAGTCCGAGTCGAGCGTTGCGATGAACTCCCCTGTAGACCTTTCTGCACCGTAGTTCTTGGCGTCTGCAGCGCCACCGTTCGGTTTCCGATATACCTTCACGCCGTACTTGGTATATTCCCTTGCTATATCATAGGTATCATCGGTAGACCCGTCATCCACAACGATCACTTCGAGTTTATCTTCGGGATAATCCGAAGCCAGTACAGATTCTATCGATGCTCTTATATTCTCCGATTCGTTGTACGCGGGTATCACAACCGATATCTTCGGAAGGTCTTCATCTGGCACGGGTTCCGGTGACCAGTGAACAAGTTTTCTAAACCTTATGAGGAGCGCGATGTATATTACGTTGACATAGAGGAGTATGAAGGCTGAGATGTAGGTGAATGCAGTCCACACTGGGTCGTACATGCTGTTGATTCCTCAGTGTAACTTTTAAAAGTTTGCTATGATATAATTCTTCCTACCTTTCTATTTAGAAGGTGAGTTTCATGAAACTGACGATAATACGAAAGGGGAAAACCGAGGAGAGAGAAGTTCAACCCGGAGAGTCGATAAGGTCTTTATTCGACAGCAGAACGGTACTGGCGGTAAGGGTGAGATATTCAGACAATCACGAGGAAGTAGTAGGACTTGCTGACAGAATAACTGGAGATATGGTGTCGGTCGAACCGTTAACCTTCGATGACCCCGATGGCAAGAAGGTCTACTGGCATACGAGTGCCCATGTGCTCGCTCAGGCGGTGAAGGAACTGTTTCCAGACGCTAAACTTACTATCGGTCCGCCGATAGAGGATGGGTTTTACTACGATATCGATCATTCGCCCTTCACACCTGAGGACCTGGAAAAGATAGAAGCGCGTATGAAGGAGATCATTAAGGAGGACATACCTTTGGTGCGCGAAGAGGTCTCTTACGAGAAGGCCAAGGAATTGTTCAAAGACAATCCTTACAAACTGGAGATGATAGAGGAGATCTTCAGGGAAGGCGGTAAACTGTCTGTGTATCGTCAGGGAGATTTTTTCGACCTTTGCAGAGGTCCGCATCTACCTTCAACCGGTTACATAGGTGCGGTAAAGTTGACAAAGGTGTCTGGAGCGTATTGGCGTGGCGATGCCCGTAACCCTCAGTTGCAAAGGATTTACGGTATTTCTTTTCCTACTGAGAAACAACTTGAATCCTATCTTCAGGCTTTAGAGGAGGCGGCTAAACGTGATCACAGGAAGATAGGTAAAGAGTTGGACCTGTTCAGTTTTCATGAGGAAGCTCCCGGGTTCCCGTTCTGGCATCCTAAAGGCATGGTCATATACAATTCCATCATATCCTATTATCGTGACCTATTACGAAAACACGGATATCAGGAAGTGAAGGGTCCGATGATTCTGAACCGTAAACTCTGGGAACGGTCCGGGCACTGGGACCATTACAGGGACAACATGTATTTCTTAAAGATAGATGATATAGATTATGCAGTCAAACCGATGAATTGTCCGGCCCACGTCTTGATCTACAAAACCAAGGTGCATTCTTATCGAGAGTTCCCTATCAAATACGCCGAGTTCGGGTTGGTGCACAGGCACGAGTTGGCGGGCGTGCTCCACGGGTTGTTACGTGTCCGTGCGTTCACGCAAGACGATGCGCATATCTTCTGCCTTCCTGATCAGATAGAGGAGGAGATAGTCAAATTGATAGACCTGGTTTTCGAGGTCTACCGTACGTTCGGGTTCGAAGACGTTCATGTGGAACTCAGTACCAGACCCGAGGATTACATGGGAGACCTTGAGACATGGGAACGTGCCGAATCGGCGTTGCGTGCCGCTCTTGACCGTAAGAATATAGAGTACACGATTAATGAAGGTGAGGGCGCGTTCTATGGGCCGAAGATCGATTTCCATATCAAAGATTGTATGGGCCGTTCTTGGCAATGCGGTACTATTCAGTTGGATTTTGCAATGCCGCAGACGTTGGACATGGTTTATATGGGTCCCGACGGTACTACTAACCATAGACCCGTTATGATACACAGGGCAATACTGGGAAGCATAGAACGGTTTATAGGTATTCTGCTGGAACACTATGGGGGCAAACTTCCTCTATGGTTATCCCCTGTACAGGTTCGTATCATAACCGTTAACGACGAGGTCATCGATTATGCTGAGAAGGTGAGAGAGAAACTTGAAGATGCTGGGATCAGGGTTGAAACCGATTACGGTCACGAAACGGTGTCCAAAAAGATCCGTGAGGCACAACTTTCCAAAGTGAACTATACCGTCGTAATCGGAGAAAGGGAGAAGAAGTACGGGCAACTGAGCGTCAGGACACGGAGCAACAGGAACTACCCCGGGATACCTGTTGACACGTTTCTCGAGACGTTGAAGAAGGAGATCGATAGCAAGAGCATCAAACCTCTGATAGAATGAATATTTTTTCAAACCCTTTTAACGTTCTATCCTTTCTTATTCCCTTTCATGAATGTTGTGAGCCGTTTCTGAACACTGAGTTTTCTTTCGACGCGTTTTCTGTATTTTATCAGTCTTCGTTTTATCTCTGATTCGACAAGAAAACTTACTGTATGGTATTTGAGATTGTCCAACGAATCAGCGGATATGACCTTTGCCGCATGTTTCTTAAGACAGGCGTTCACCATATCGATCTTGGTGTCTATGTGCCGAAGTATTTCAAACAACTCTTTCTCATCCTTTTTGGATAGGTCCTCTTCACGGACCAGATACGGAGAATTGCCAGTAGCCAACGAGATTATTCGTTTGTGATTTGTCAGGTACGGAAATTCCTTCTTTACAAGGTCATTCTTCATATGGAAAGAAAGCACGAAAAAAATTAAACCTTTTGCGTGATGATTTCTGAGATTGCGATTGTGAATAAATTCTGATTGACGGGATCAGAGGGGGTTTTCTAACGAACCCTTCTCATACTCACATATTCCAAGATAACCAACCATAACCAACCCCTTCTGATAGCACCCATTTCCAACTCGGGATTAATTTTTAAATAATTGTTCGCAAAGCATTCTGAGATATGTACCAGGTTCCATCACTCTTTATCGAGAGGTACCGGGCCCTACTTGGAGGAGAATTCGACGAGTTTATGGAGTGTTTGGTTCGTCCGGCACGGAGAGGTGTCAGAATCAATACGTTAAAGGTCTTGGATGTTGATTCTCTGTTGGAGTCTGTCAGGGGATACGGATGGGACCTGACACGTGTTCCGTGGTACAGGTACGGCTACTGGATAGATGGCGAATGTAATATCACTCCTGGAAACACTGTGGAAGGGTTCCTAGGTCTGTTGTACGGTCAGGACCCATCTTCTATGATCCCGCCTCTTGTAATGGACCTGCATTCCGATGAAAGTCTTAAGATCCTTGATATGTGTGCATCTCCTGGGTCAAAGACATCGATGATCGCAGAACTTGTAAAAAATAGAGGGGTAGTCGTAGCCAACGAACTCAAACCTTCACGGATCAAACCTTTGGTTAACAACCTCAGAAAGTTGGGTGTGCTGAACACGGTTGTGATCAACCGTAACGGTATCTATCTCCCACGGATCTTCGGAAGGGAGACGTTCGACCGTGTCCTTGTGGACGCGCCGTGTTCCGGGGAGGGGTTGATCAGGTACAACTGGAACGTTTTGAAGGGATGGAACATCGCTAAGGTCAGACATTATTCAAGGATACAAAAACAACTTTTGATGGCGGGCGTTTCGCTACTGAAACCGGATGGTGTCCTGGTGTATTCTACGTGTACGTTCGCGCCTGAGGAAAATGAGGAGGTTATCGATTACGTGATCTCCGAAAGGGAGGATGTGATAATAGAGGAAATAACACTTGATGGATTGAGGTTTCATCGGGGAATAGAAGAGTGGAACGGACGCGTATATTCCGATGAATTGCGGAAGACGGTGCGCGTATTCCCTCACGATAACGATAGTGAAGGATTTTTCATAGCAAAGTTGAGAAAGGTGGTCTGAATGCTCGATGAAAGGAAAGCGAGAAAAGAGATATCCAAGTTTGCAGAGATACCGAACGAATTATGTGTGGTTCCTCTCGGTTCTTCACATCGCAGAGTTGCGATCATCACACGGGAACTGCTCTCCTTTATCCGCAGTCATCGGATGAGTGTAGAGGCGTACGGTATCCCGATCCTGAAGGAGACCAACTTAGGTGTAAAACCCTCAACCGATGGTTTGCAGTGTCTGTCACCTTTCATAAAAGGGGATGCTCTGCTCCTTCTGGATAAGAATGAAGCGGAGAGGTTTATCCGCGGCGATGCGGTCCCCATAGATGGAGATAGGTTATCTTGCATTATGCCGAACATAGATAAACGTAACGGGACCTACGTGATCGTCGGTTACATTATAGGAAGACCGTACGCATTGGGATGTGGGTTGTTGAAATACATGAACGGTAGACACGTCATCGTGCCTC
>JAGGXE010000026.1 GCA_021163225.1 Candidatus Micrarchaeota archaeon
GGACTACGTTTATCCATAAACCTGCGAATTTCTACAGGAACATCTACCAGAACCTCTGGGATAACAACCACTCTGTTTTGCCTCTTTGACAATAAGACAGGTTCCCTTATTTTTTTCCTGTTTCTGGACGTTCTAACGATCCGTTTATGCTGTCCGGTTTTCGTTCTGACACCCTTCATTCAACCACCAATTATCTTTTTTCACCACATCTTTATAATACTTTTGGTATATCATGCGGATCTGCACGGGGCATTCGGCCAAAGGATATTCCTCTACTGATTGTTATCTTCGGACCATCATCGTCAACCTGTGAAGAACATCAAATTTATAAAGCACGTCGTTCTAAAGATGACAATTTTGTAGGTGATTTTATGGATATAAAAGACCTTAAACCCGGAACCGTAACAGTTGTCAGAGGAGTAGTGATCAGTAAAGGTGAGACGAGAGAGGTTTTGAACAGGTTCGGTAAAAGGATGAAGGTTGCAAACGTAACGCTGAAGGATGAGAGCGGTGAGATAACGTTGTCCCTATGGGGTGACGACATAGACAAGGTTAAAGTAGGCGATAAAATCACGATAAAAGACGGATGGGTATCAACGTTCCGTAACAATCTTCAACTTTCCTTGGGACGGAACGGTAAACTCATCGTTGAAAGGGATTAAGCAGATTATACAGTTACCATCGTCTTATGTCAAGCCTTACCATTTTTATATTTTATCGTTTACATAACCTTTCTTCAAAGTTGTAAACATGTTCTTTTGGAGGGAGTTCGAATGATTGAGGTCAGGTTCCACGGAAGAGGGGGACAGGGTGCTGTTACCGCTGCAGAACTGCTTGCCGTTGCTATAGGTATGAGAAACAAGTACTCGCAAAGTTTTCCGATGTTCGGTGTAGAACGTAGGGGTGCACCTGTCCAAGCCTTTTGTAGGATCGATGATAAACCGATACGTGTTCACAAAGCGGTGTACAACCCGGATTATGTAGTTGTTCTCGATTCGACGTTGTTGGATAATGTTGATGTGTGTGACGGGATAAAGGAAAGAGGGGTGGTCATAATCAATACGCATCTGTCCAAGGATGAGATAAAGAAGGAACTCAAATGCGATAATGCGACTGTCTACACTGTAGACGCGTATTCCATCGCTGTTAAACATTTAGGTAAACCCATTGTCAACACGGCCATGCTAGGTGCGTTTGCAAAGATCGCCGATTGGGTGGACCTCCAAAACCTCGAAGACGCGATAAAGGAGAGGTTTGAAGATGAGGAACTGATAAAGAAAAATGTAGCGGCTCTGAAGGAATGTTATGATACTGTTCAATAGATAATGTGGATAGGGGCGATAACATGTTCGATGAAAGAAGACCGAAGGTTCCAAAGATACCTATGGCGCCTGCAGGTTCGCAGGCGGCCAACAAAACTGGCTCATGGAGAGATAAACGGCCGGTTATTGATAGTACCAAATGCATTAAATGCGGACTTTGTGCATTGCATTGTCCGGATGGAGTGATAACCATCGATGAAAACGGCGCGCATATAAATTATGATTACTGCAAAGGATGTCTTATCTGTAAATCCGTATGCCCTGTAAAAGCGATAAGTTTTGAAGTTGAGGGGCAGAGATAGACCTGTGGTGATTGATATGTTTGTAGAAGGTAAAAAAACCGTAGAAGGTAGCATTGCCATTGCCGAAACGGTAGTGAACATTCAACCCGATGTAGTGGCATGTTTCCCGATCACCCCGTCTACGCATATAGCAGAACATCTTAACAAAGCCTATACCGACGGTAGGATTAAGACGTACGTGGCCGTTGATTCTGAGTTTGCAGCCATATCCGTGTTAGCGGGCGCGAGTGCAGCGGGAGTAAGGACGTTTTCAACAACCGCTTCGCAGGGTTTGGCTCTGATGCACGAAGTACTGTTTGCGGTATCTTCGATGAGGTTACCTGTCGTTATGGTTGTGGCGAACAGGTCCTTGAACTCGCCGTTGAGCATCTGGAACGATCATCAGGATACGATGGTGGAACGGGATTCAGGTTGGATACAGTTCTACTGTGAAACCAATCAGGAAGTGGTGGACACCTTACCGTTGGCTTACAAGATCGCTGAAGAGAACAAAGTTCCTGTAATGGTTAACATGGACGGGTTTTATCTCACGCATGCCGTTGAACAGATCGTAATACCTGGTCGAAAACTCATCGAAGATTACATCGGGGAATACGACCCGGACATCAAACTCGACCCGGAAAATCCTGTAGCGTTGGGAATATACGCCAAACCTGAACATAACCAGGCGTTTAAGGTTCAGTTGGATGAAGACCTGTTCGCGTTAGAAAAGAAGGTTCCAGGATATGCCGATGAATGGTACTCTATCATAGGGAGGGAGCACGATAACGGTGTTATCGAAGATTATTATGCCAGCGATGCTGACTACGTCATCATAGCACTGTCATCGGTGTGCGGTAACGTTAAGGAAACTGTCGATAAACTGAGAGCAGAGGGGGAGAAGGTGGGGCTTTTGAGAGTCAAGTTGTACAGACCGTTTCCGTACGAAGAAGTGGCGGAGATATTGAAGAACGTCAAATCGATAGGTGTGTTCGAAAAGATGTTATCGATGGGTGCCAAAACTCCCCTGTATACGGATGTTTTGACCGCTCTCTATGAAAAAGGAATAACCGTTCCCGTATCTTCGTTCATCGGTGGATTGGCAGGTAGAGATATCACAGAGGAACATATCACAAAGATGTTTGAGGTGATAAAGAGCGGTAAACCCATAAGGGATTACGTATGGTAATGCGGATGAAAGGGGTGAGATGGAATGATGTTTAATCGTGAAGATGATATCCTCGTCTCCGGTCATACTGCGTGTGCAGGATGCGGTGCCGCAATAGCGATAAGGACGGTGATGAGGGAGATAGGACGTGATTCTATCGTTGTTAATGCAACCGGATGTGCAGAGATATTCACCTCCTGTTACCCTTACAGTGCCTGGAAGGTGCCGTACATCCATGTCACTTTTGAAAATGCGGCTGCTGTTGCAACGGGTGTTGCCCGCGCGCTCCGCGCGCGCGGCAACACCCATACTCACGTAGTGGTAATCGCAGGTGACGGTGCAACCTACGATATAGGGATGGGGATACTCTCAGGCATGCTGGAGAGGAACGAAGATGTGTTGTACATCTGTTACGATAACGAGGCGTACATGAATACAGGGATACAGAGGAGTAGTTCTACACCTTACAAAAGTTGGACCACTACGTCACAAGTCGGATCAAAGATTAAAGGTAAACCGGAACCAAAGGTGGACATTGTAGAAATCGCGAAGGCTCACGGGATACCGTATGCGGCAAGTGCTTCCATAGGATACATTGCTGACCTCCAGAATAAGGTTCGGAAGGCGTTAGGTATCAAAGGTGCCCGGTTTATCAATGTGCTCTCACCATGCGTGCCCGGTTGGAGGATAGATCCGTCAGAAACTGTCGAGATCGCAAAACTCGCTGTTGACACCGGGTTCTATAAGATACGCGAGTTCGAGAACGGTAGGGAAACGGTAAACATACAACCCAAGTTTACACCTGTTGAAGAGTATCTTAAACGTCAGGGTAGGTTTAAGCATCTGACAAAAGAAGATATCGAAGAAATACAGAGAATGGTCTACAGAAAATGGGGGAGAGAACCTTAAATCTTTCTCAAAATCCGATGGAAGGTTGATGGTGGATACAATTACGAATAAATCTCGATTAAATCGATGTAGAGAATTGAGTTTTCTGCCGAACCATCCGCCGACCGAACAACCATTCTCACTTCACTTTTTATTTCAACTCCTTTCCCTATCTCTTACCCATCTCGGAAAATTTATCCTTTTATGAATCATACCCTTACCAGTTTATTCTCCAGTTCTTCAAGATGATAAACCCTCTTATACTTTTCTTCTTACTTATCTTCAACTCAGCGAATTGGTTTTATATAAAGAATCATTCACAAAGCAGGTGGTGGAAACGGATAGAGCATTTGTAGGTTCGACAGTTCCTTCCGTTTCAAGGGATTGTTTATTCACAAGAGACCGTTAGGGAGTTTTGGAGGACGTATGTCTTCTCTGGAACGTCTTCTCCGGAAACGCACCTACCATCTATTTATAAACCTTCCCTACTAAAACAAATCCATGACTGACAGTTTCCATCGGGTACTGTGGGCGGGATGGTTGAGTAAATCTCAAGTCAAACAGTTTGAACGATGTCCTTATGCATGGTACTTACGTAACATCCTTCATCAACCCGGAGAGGAACGTCCTGAACTCACCAACGGTTCAAACGTCCACGAGATTCTGAATTGGGTGTACGACCAAAAACCGAGGTTCGAATCCGTTGAAGAACTGCGTGCTACGTTATTTTCTCATCCCGATTCTGAGAATTACGGTCCGTTGTTATCCAATTTTCTCAGGATTATTGAGAGATGGACCCTTTCCCATCCGTTGTTTAGAGAATACAGTGTCCGGGACCAAGATTATGCGGTAACCGGTAAAATAGACCGCGTTGACATGATAAACAGTGTTACATATGTAGTTGAATACAAATGGTCGTACAAAAAGTACAACCAATCAGATTATCTGTTCGAACTATCCCTGTACGCTAAACTCCTGGAGAAAAACGCTCATCTCATCGTCAACCACGGTGCCGTCATGTTTCTCCAGGACGGAGACATCCATACGTACGAGATCACTGATGACATGAAAAACGAAGCCATCTCCCGTATCCTCAACGTTCGTGGGGAGATATTTAGATGTCTTGCAACTGACAATTTTGTAAAACGTGTGTCGCCGTTATGTAAATACTGCGAATATAAAAATATCTGTGACGCTTACAGAGAACATGAGACTCAGCAAAACGTGTTACCGATTAAGTAGAATTCGTTTTCTGAATGAATGTAGGTCATTCGTACACACTGTCGCACCCGGCAGGTTCCGAAACCATACCTGAGAGTATGAGTTTTACGTATCCTATGATCGGCAACCTGAAAAGAACCCTTCCTTTAACCTGGCTCTCACGGACCAACGAATTGCCTGTGCCGTAACAGTCAGACATCTGAAGGTCGGTTACAGGATTGTTATCCCCCTTTGTTATGTAGTACATCCCGTTTTCGGTTTTTATCCCTATGTACGCCCTATGGATTATATCTCCAACCCTGGCAAACAGATCAGTCGGTTTCGGTTGGTACACTATGATATCGTTGGATGCATTCATTCTGTATTTAGTACCGTTGTATTGTATGTAATCGAGACAGATCGTTGTAAAGGTGGAACCGGTATCGATAGACCTTTTGGTACAGGTGGTATATTTAAACAAAAGTGGCCCATGAAACTCTTCGAACGATCCCGGCTGTTTCCTGAAAACGTAACATATCGATGACTGCGGATGACACATACAATAATAATAAAGGGAACCGTTCACCCTGAATGTTATGTTTCCGTATCTTATTACCGCCTCGGAATCAATTTTC
The DNA here is from genome assembly GCA_021163225.1 of Candidatus Micrarchaeota archaeon. Taxonomy (NCBI): domain Archaea; kingdom Nanobdellati; phylum Microcaldota; species Microcaldota archaeon. The sequence continues at coordinate 5,495 of JAGGXE010000026.1, forward strand.
GACAACTCGTTCTCCTTCATCGATACGGTTGGCACGTTTATTACGTCACCCTTAAGGATTACCATGTCACCCCTCTGCAGGTTCGGTAACATACTGCATGATACTACCGCATTGATTGGAGAAGACGTTTTCAGTACCAAACATAATGTGAACCATATCGCCAATGCGAGTATTATCGCTGTAACCATCTCTTTGATTTCTGATCTGATACCTTTCTTTTTAACGCTCTGACTTATATCGTATATGAAGTAACCCACGATAAGTAACCCTGCCAACAGACCGAAGTACGGGCATTTAGTCAGTATGTACAAAAGGAACAGGACAAAGAAAACAACATACACAATATTATCTTTTACAACGGATTTTAGGTCCGTATCCTCACCCGTTTTTAGCAAGGTTTATTTTAAGTGTTTCGCAAAGGCGCTTGTCATCGATAGTATCTTTTCTATACTCTTATCGAGTGCTTCTGCAGGTGTGGTTTTACCTTTGGTCCTTATTATCAGCCGGGGTTTGTAAAACGGGTGGTCTCGTACGACCGCTGCAAACTCGACACTTCTGTTTTCTAACAGATAATCTTTGATAAGTTTCAATAATCCGATGTCAGCATCTACCTCTGCTTCTAAAAAGTTGTCTTCCTTCTTCAGAACTTTGATATCCATCCTTTCCCACCTCATCTCGTTTTTATAAACAGGTCGGTTCTACCGTACAGAACGCTTGTCTTACGGTGTTCTACATTACCGCACCTCGGACATTTAAGAACTCCTCTTTTCAGAAGGTTCAGTTTCGTTCTACACACCGAACAGTAACCTATTATGACTCCGTCTTCCGGTGCCTGTGTAGAGATGTCCACCACGTTCTTTCTCAGGTCAACGTTTATTACCGTCCCCCTGATTATATCTCCTATCCTGACCCCGTCCTTTATAGATTTTATGTGCGACCTGGAAATTTTCGAGATATGAAGTCCGGCAATGAACTTCATTCCGGACCTTAAGATATTACTTTTCTTACTCAGATTGTTCAAAGGTAAACATGAAACGATTGCTGCGGATTCTGTAGTGCTTTCGACACGGCCTATGACCTTCATATATCTGATGATGAAGGAGGGTTGGTTAACGCTCTTAACATGGACGGACCTGTTCCTATGTACCGGTATCCCTATCACCGTAGAAACAACCTCTCCGTCTTCTAACTCGGTTCCGTTCCCAGGGAGAACTTCTTCTTCAGTGCCCAATACATCTCCAGGTATGACAAGGTCCATGATAACCACCATAAGAAGTTGTTTAATGTTAAACCATAAATGTTTAAATATGTTGCTATCACAGTTATCTTCGTGAAACGACGGAAAAAACTGATGATAATCGTAGTTGATAGAGACAACGATATCTACGAAAAAGCAAGAATGTCAGGTCCAATCATAGGTAGGGAAGCTAACCTAAACGCCGCTATCAAACTCGCATTGGCGGACCCACAGGACACCGATGCAAACGCACTATTCCAGGCGATCAAACTTTACGATGAATTATCCGAGAAGTACGATGTAGTCCTTGTCACACTGACCGGGTCCAAGAAGTTGGGTTATGCTGCGGATAAAAATATAAGCAGTCAACTTGACCGCGTTCTTTCAGAACATCCTGTTGACGAATGCATGGTTGTTACGGACGGTGCTGACGATGAGGTCATTCTTCCCATCATAGAATCGCGGGTGAAGATATCTTCGGTAAAAGTTGTGGTTATGAAACAGGCTAAAGAACTTGAGAAGACGTACGTGGTCCTTCTTGAGAAACTGAGAGATCCCTACTATGCAAAGATCATCTTTGGGATACCTGCCATTCTCCTGTTGATAAGTGCATTTGCCAGTTATATGCATTGGGGTTGGGAACCGATCGCCGTTGTGATAGCTGTTTATCTGATTCAACGATTGCTAGGTATCGATGAAAAACTCGGTCGTCTGGTCAGCAGTTTCCAGTTTTCGGTGGAAAGCAGCAGTTTTCTTCTGTATCTCACCTCTCTTACATTGATATTGGTGTCGATCTGGACAGGTTACCAGGGCGTATTGTCTGCGTCGCACGACCCTCTGAACACCCCTCTTAAGACCGTGGCTAGAGCGATCCAGGGGATGTTTCTGTTACTGCCATGGGGTCTTCTCCTGGCGATAGCAGGGAAGATGTTGGATTACTACAAAGACAAGAATAAGATAGGTATAATCAGGATGGGGTTCTACGCAATCGCAACAGTGCTGTTATGGACCGTGTTAAGCGCTATGGCAGATTGGATAGTGTTATCCGGACCACCGTACGTGTCCTTTGAAGACCTTATCCTCATAGTTATAGTTTCGGTAGTTGTAGGTTATGCTGCGATAACCACCCTTCACAGGATACGTGTCCACAGCATCATGAGGATGAAACTCGAGAATAAAGAGATGATCGATGTGAGCGGTGTCCATATCGGAAAGATTATAGGTATTGATAGAAGGTCTAACCGGATCATAGTTCAGGGCCCGTTCTCGCGAAGAACGGTACCGCTCGAAGCGGTGGTCGATGCTTCGGACAAGGTCATAATCCGACTTTGAACAAATTTAGAAGATATCCTTAAACGGAAAAAGAATTCATTTCTTTTTCTTTTTACCTGCAGACCTGGTTCTGCCTTTTGACGACTTCTTTTTCTCCGCCTTTTTCTGGCCGATGGGTTTTATCCCTTTAGCCATCCTCTTCAGAAGGGCCCGTTTTTTGGGTGTGTCTACCAACGCATGCTCTAAGACATCTACGATCGTATCTACAGGTATAACCTGAAGCCCGCTTTTCTTAATTCTTTCTTTCGGGATATGAATGTCCAACAGGTTTGCGCGCGGAACAATCACTTTTTTCAACCCTGCCTCGATGCATGCCTCTACCTTACCCGTTAATCCGCCGACAGGAAGCACGTCCCCGCGCACCGTTAACGACCCAGTCATACCGACGGATTGGTCCACAGGTATGTTTTCCATGGCAGATATCACCGCCACAGCAACAGCGATGGAAGCACTGTCCCCTTCAACACCTTCATAAGTCTGGAGGAATTGCACATGAATGTCGTTGTGACTGATGTCTTTACTAACATGCTTTTTGATGATGGCGGATACGTTGTCGATCGCTTCTTTTGCGATCTCCCCGAGTTTACCCGTAGCGATGAATCTTCCACCGCTCTTGGAGAATGACGGTGTAACTTCGGCAACGATAGGTAGCACTATTCCCGACAATGTGTTGCCTACAACAGCCAACCCGTTGACCCTGCCTATCTCTTCACCTCTGTTCATAAACACCTTGTACTCTTTTCTGAGGTCTATGACCTTTTGAGACAGTTGTTCTTCGAACGTTTTCGCCATGTTGAGGGCGCGTTTGACGTGTTCTGCTTCAACATATTTCGCGCCGTCTCTCACAGCCAGGTCACCGGCGGCTCTGACCAGACCGCCGAGTTCTCTAAGGTTTAAGGAGAAATGGTTTCGTCGCCTGCTCCATCTTCTCGCCGTTTCGATGACCACTTTAACGGCATCTTTAGTGAAATGGGGTATCTTACCGTCTTTTTTGACTTCCTGAGCAACAAACCTCACCAGTTTTAACTCGTTTTCTGGTGTGTCGGGTAGATGGTCCTCTACGTATATCTCGTATCCGCTACCCCTTATTCGGGATCTCAAAGCGGGATGCATTGTCAGTATATCCTGCGGGTTTCCTGCTGCCACCAGAACGAAATCGCAAGGTACCGGGTCTGTTTTTACAACCGCACCCGAAGAAAGTTCGCTCTGTCCGGTTATCGGATACTTCTTCTCCTGCATCGCAGTCAACAATTCCTGTTGAAAATGCTTGGTTAGTGAAGTTATCTCATCGATGAAAAGCACACCACGGTTAGCTTTATGTATGGCTCCTGCTTCCACACGGAGATGTGCGGGTGTTCCCAACCCACCGCTCTGTAACGGGTCATGACGTACATCTCCGAGCAATGCACCCGCCTTTGCACCTGTTGCATCGACGAACGGCGCGGTCCGTCTACCGGAATTATCGACGATCAGTTTCGGTGCGTTGGACTTGTTCGGCATACCCATACGTAACGGAAGATTTTCTGTTAACGAGAAGAGGAAGTATAAGAAGGAAAGCATGAACATGAATCCTAGGATAAACCATTTCGTATCTGACGATAACGCGTCGGTAATGTAAACGGCGATAATTGTTAACAATGCGATGATTCCAACGGTTAAAAGTGGCGATGTTTTTTTATGTTGCGTTTGCGGTATGTTTGATATCGGTTCCTTTTGCTTTTCGTAAAGCATGATCTTTCTACCCATCCCCATTGTCGGGTCGGGAAACCTGTTTACAACCGCTCTCCAGTAGGGATTTTTTTGTATCTCTTCTCTGGATGGATACGTCTTTACTACCTTAACCTTAGGATTGTTTTCATCGAGAGGGTTGGGATATACGAGGACGTCTTCCAGTTCTTCAGCGGGCATAAGTTCTGCCATGGCCTGTGCCATCATAGATTTTCCGGTGCCCGGGCTACCGATCATCAGGACGTGTCTCCTCTGTTTGGCGGCAAGTTTTATTATCTCTACTGCTTTATCCTGTCCGATTATCTGATCTATTAATCTCTCCGGTACTGGTATCTCCTCAGTAGTTTTGAAGTTCCACGTAATCTTGTCATCGGTCATCAGTATCCCCATATATCGAACTGAATTCTGAGAGTTTATACTTGTCCGCATTGATATTTAAAACTTATTCTTTGCGTTTGTTTCCTATGTTATACCTATCTCCGCCAACTCAGAGAACATTTTATAAACCAAAGGACGTAAGAGAAAAAGGGAATATGGGAAGACGGGGTTTCGGCAGAATAGATAATATTAAAAATATATTTGGCCTAATTCAAATCGATTTTTGACCATGTTTCGCAATTGATATCAATTTCATGTTTTATTTTTCGGGGGTGTAAAGGTATGTTTAGGTTGGTGATGGAGGACGCAAAGAATATGAAGAATATTGTGGATGCAGTTGTTAACATCATCGATGAAGGACCTGTTGAGATCAATGAAGAAGGTTTATTCCTCCGTGCAATAGACCCTTCCCAGATTGCTATGATCTCTCTCAAGATACCGAAGCTCGCTTTTACCGAGTATACAGTTGAATCGCCATCCGTCATCGGGGTTAACTTTTCTCAACTTTCAAAAATCATGAACCGTGCAAAAACCGGCGAAAAGTTTGTGATGAGTAGCGATGAATCCACTCTGATCGTGGAATTCCTCGGTGCCCATAAGCACAGAACGTTCAAAATACCTCTTATCGAAACGCACGAATTGATCAGAAAAGAGTTGTCGATCGAACCAGAGGCGATCGTGTCTGTAGAGGCAGGGGAATTGAAGGAGTCTTTGAAAGACGTCGGTTTGATAAGCACATACCTGACTTTTGTAGTTGATAAGAACGGATTCGTAATCGATGTCAAGGGCGATACAGGTAATCTGCAGATAGAGATGCCGGGTGACAGTTTATCCAAGTTCGAAGTTAAGAATAAAGCACGTGCCAGTTTTTCGTTACAATACATGGAAAGCATAGTCAAGGCATGCCCTGATCACCAAAGCCTAACACTGTATATAAAGACCGATATGCCGTTGAAGGTGGAATACAACATAGAGGATGCCGAGATCGTTTACTTCCTGGCTCCGCGTAAGGAGGAGTACGAATAAAACGTGCGAAGGTGGTACCATGACTGAATTTAACGGTGAGGTTTACACTACTCAAAGTGTATGCCCTGAATGCGGTAGGGTTGTTGATGCGGTTCTGTACGAAGATAACGGTCAGATCTTCATGAAGAAGACGTGCCCCGAACACGGTGAGTTTATAGAACGGTTGTACGATGCCGGAGAGTTCCACAGGATAGAAAAATATATAAGAGAGGTTGACGAGTTTAGGCCCGACCTCAAACTAACTGACCATTTTCATCTCTGCGAAGCATGTCCCTATTATAAAACACCTCCTGTGTTGGCCATTATGGATGTTACCAACAGATGCAATCTTCATTGTTCATACTGTTTTGCCAATGCCGATGCAAGCGGTTATCTTTACGAACCCTCATTTGAGACCATTGTCGAGATGCTTAAGGCTCTGAGGACGAATTACGACCCACCAGTACCATCCGTGATGTTCTCCGGTGGCGAACCGACGATCAGGGATGATTTTGTCGACATAGTACGCGAGGCTAAGAAACTGGGTTTCTTCGTGTTGGTGGCGACCAACGGTTACAAAATAGCCGCAAGCAAAGAGTATACGAAACAGCTCAAGGATGCGGGACTGAGTATAGTTTATCTGAGTTTTGACGGTCTGACGGATAAAAGTAATCGTGAGAAGAAGAACCATCTGATCATAGACAGAATTTTGGAGAACTGCAGAGCGGCAAAACTGGGGATAGTGTTAGTTCCTACTGCGATCCGCGGTCTGAACGATGATGAGGTTTACGATATCGTCAAATTCGGACTTGAAAATGTCGATATAATAAGGGGCGTCAACTTTCAGCCGATCTCTTTCTGCGGTCGGATGAGTCCGGAGGATAGGGCTAATCAAAGATATACTATAACCGACCTTTTGGAAGATCTGGAGAAACAGAGTAACGGTGTGATACGTAAAGAGGACTTCTACCCTGTATCGACAGTACTGCCTATCACACGCTTTGTAGAAGCGTTCACGGGTAAACGGGAGGTTGCGTTTTCTGTCCATCCGATGTGCGGTTCTGCTACGTACATATTTAAGGACAGTGAAGGTAATTACATACCGGTTACGCGATTTGTCGATATCGATAAACTTATGGCTCTTCTTGACGAGTATGCTGAGAAGATCAAGGAATCACCGCCGATGCTTAAGAAGGTGCATCTTCTTGCACTGTTAAAAGACCTGATGTCTGTGATAGACAAAGAAAAGGCACCCAAAGAGATATCTCCGTACGAACTCATAAAACAGATCATTCTGCAAAAGGGCGACATTAATGCATTGGGTAAGTTCCATGAGCGCAGTCTGTTCGTTGGGACTATGCATTTCCAAGACCTGTACAACACAGATACGGACAGATTGATGCACTGTGCTATCCATTACATGACACCGGATATGAAAACAGTATCCTTCTGCGTATACAACAGCCTCGGTATCAGGGAGATGATCGAGAAGAAATACAGGAGGCCGTGGAAGGGAGGTAACAAAACGGATGTTCCCGGATCGCCCGCTGAGATAGCGTCCAAGCCTTAATCAAACATCAACCTGTTATTCAGCCCCGCTGTAATTCAAACATCTCTTTAATCTCTTTAGTTGTAGTGGCGTCTTCAGGATTTTTATCTGTACGTAGTTGTATCATCCGGGGGAACCGGAGTGCGAATCCCTTGTCCTCGGGATTATCGGTATGCCCGCAGGTATGCACCGGGGAGAGGGTGATCTCATCTGCACTGACTGTGATAACGTATTTGAGTTCTACCCAATAGTCCGGCTCGATACGTGAGTCAACTTCTTTAGGTTTGTGTTTGACCTTTATTTTGTCCAGCATCTCTTTGAGTTGTTTCATCATATCTTCGCTGAATCCGCTACCGACCTTTGCAATAGTTTCGTAAACATCTCTTTCAGGGTTGTAAACCGCCGTGAGCAATCCTCCGAAATCGTATTTTGCCCGATGACCTTTCCCGTGGTAGTATCCTATTATTACAACGTCAAACGTATCACCCAATTTTCCGTACGATTTCTTGAGTTTGATCCAAGCGAACTTGCGCGCTCCTGCAATGTACGGTGCGTTCAGGTCTTTGGCTATAATACCTTCCAGGTGTTGGTTGATGCATTCGTTAAAGAAATCTTGGATCTCCTTTGCAGATTTGGCAATTATACAGTTCGAAACCTTTATCCTATCATTATCTTTTGGTATGACCTTCTCTAAGGTTTTCCGTCTTTCCTTCATCGGTTTGACAGTGTAATCGGTTCCGTTAAGGTAGAGTAAGTCAAAAGCAAACAACCTCAAGGGTAGTACCTCTTCCATCTTCTTGATCTCGTATTTACGTTTTCTTCTCATAGTTTCCTGAAAAGAATAATATCTTCTGTGTTTTTCATCATAGGCTAACATCTCACCTTCAAAGATAATCTCTTCCTGAGGTATCTTTTTGACACCTTCAACGATGTCGGGAAACATATGGGTAATGCGTTCAAGGTTTCTCGAGTACAATTCTATTTTTTCTCCCTTTTTATGTACCTGACATCTCATTCCGTCATATTTACTGTCGACGAGGCATTCACCCAAACGTTCGAATATCGCTTCTGCTGAAGGCAACCGTTCCGCTAATGCTGGTCTGATCGGCGAGAATACCGTCGGTTTGAACCGTTCGATCTTTTTAATGTCCTCAACCAACAGTCTTGCCACCAGCCCCAGGTCTGAGCATAGGTTGAATGCCCTTTCGATGACCTCTCTCAGTTCTTTGGAACCCGTTTTGTACGTCGATAAAGCATCGATTATCGTCGGGTCACCTATACCTAACCTTAATCTACCTGTGAGAAATCGGGCGATGTACCTTGCTTCCAACGGTGAGGCAGATGTAAACAGTTCTGCCATATATTTGATCTTCAGGTCGATGCTTCCTTTACCTGAGATGGTTGCAATCTTATAAAACCGGTCGTACACCTGAGTAACTGTGAGTTCCTTTGTGTACAACGTGATCTGTTTTTTCTTTTTAACTAACTCTTCAGCCGTCAGTCCCAGGTCTCCCGTCTTTGTATACACCTTTTCGACCGTTGTTGTGTCGTACCCTGTTGCATGAGAAATAGCCCGAATAAGTAGACCTTCCCCAACACCCAGGTCTATCCCTTTGAAACTTGGGACCAGTTGACCCTGACACAGGTAAACTACCTTATCTATCTCTTCTCTATCTGTTTTAGAAAACAGTTCTGCCAGATATTGCGTCATCTCTAACCGTGAAGTAGTACTTTCTATCTTTTCAAAATAGACCGCTAATTCCGAAAATTTCATATCCTTTAAAACGAAGGGTTTCTTTTTAAATCATTACTTCCCAATATGTTCATGGGTGACCGTGTCGGACCGTGCATGGTTCCGTTTCGGATTCCTTTTGCGAAAAAGAAAAAGCCAGAAGAACAGATGCTGGAAAACACGTTGACCGATTGGATAAAAAGAAACCCTGCTTTAGTCGACAGCGAATTCAGGATATGGTATTCTCTGGAGTACGACACCGCACTCAGCAGATCCCTCAGTCTCTCAACGTTGGTGCGGGAGCAACCGGAAAAGGCGGACGATATCGTACATAAATACGTACGGTATAAACTTGACCGTATCAGAACTTTGTATCCGGAGGTTGTTGAGTTTATCGATTCTTCGCCTTCTCTTGATGCTTCTGACAGAATTACTGCATACATGCTGTTCTTTTTTGATGAAAATGGTGCCTACGCGTTGCTGGACGAATTGAGAAGAAAAGGATCCTTTGACAATGGGACTTTGAACGTCTTAGCGGACATGTTTGTGTGGACGTTAGAGAACAGGGACCGAATCAATTCAAAATCGTATTACCGTTTGATGCGCAAGAGAAAGCCTCAACACCTGGATAACGAAACGGTCGCCAGGTACGTGGTCAGGAGGTTCTTTGACCTCTACTCTTCTTTAAATTTCTCTAAAGAGGTACCCGTCAAAGAAAGACATGAACAAATATATCTGGTGTATACAGGTACGAACATCCGTAAACGGTTGTTCCATATACATCGGGAAAGCGATGTGTTGTTGAATGCAGCTGTGAGAATGGCACGCAAGGGCATGTTCGAACTGGAACACGGACCTGTGCGGAAGCACGGGTTTGCGTACACTGAAGGGTACAAGACGGCTTACAGGTTCTTTGTGCTCCATCCGGAACAAATCGATCCCCACGCCTTTAAAATATGGGACCTGAAACGCGGCGGTACAGGTTCGCTCACCTCCTACATGTTCGGTGAGAAGGCGAAGGTTATACGTGAATTTGTAGAATATAGATGGAGA
>JAGGXE010000027.1 GCA_021163225.1 Candidatus Micrarchaeota archaeon
TGTTTATTCTCACTAAAATACCTTCTCTTTCGAATCCCTCCATTTTCCATAGGATAGTAAAATTTGGTCCAGCCACGGCCAATAAATTATCATAAACATCAAACCACTGACTCTCATTAAGAACTCCTGTCCCTATATATCTTTCCGCACTGCTCATTTTTTTGTATACTTTTCCTATATCTGGTTGACTGGCATACAGTATGCCAGAGATGCCTTTTGCAATACCTTGGTGCACACCAAGGTCTATAGGTTCATAGTTTCGTATATCTACCAAACCCTCATCGGTCACAGGACCTGGTATCACACGGTCAGTACCTTCACTACGATGATAGACGATCAAGTCAGGTGTATCATCATCATTAAATTTCGAGATCACCAAACGAGGAACGTTAAGTACACCTCCCCTCCCCGTCAACGGTTTGTAAAATACGACCTGTGATTCTGTGTCTACATCATGAACACCAGACATCAGCCCTGACGAACCACCATTTATCACATGTACAAAGTCCGTACACCAGCCACTGCTGTAATGCCGTGAACTGTAACTGCTACCGATCACTATATCATTAATACCATCACCAGTCACATCACCAACTACTACATCACTAAAACCATAATAGGTACCGTCGTGACCAACGAATACAGAACCATAATCAAATTCATTTGGGTCCGACAAGGTGACAACCGATGGCAAACTGGAACCTCCACGTATCATCCACACACCGGACCGTGGCGCTACGGTGATCAGGAACAATTCGTCCGCACCGTCACCGTCATAATCGTAAACCTTGGCCCATAACGGACCCATGTACGTGATCACTACTGAAGGTTCCATAGCCGAATCTTCTGAAAGATTAAAGGGACCATAATAAATATCACATTCGCTTTCTCCGCTTCCTGATAGTACCACCAAATCACGGACACCGTCACCGTTGAAATCACCGCTGTAAACGACCGGCAGGTATCTCATCACAGGCATACGAACACTGTTTACGGATGATATATCTATTCCCTCTACATAATTTGGCCGTGTCCCGTTGACTGCTGCAACCATCAACATAACGATACAAACCACACCAAGCACATACTTTCTCATGATTAATTTTCAAATGGTTAATTTTTAAAAGCTAAGCATTAGCTTCGTCATATTTGCGATTGTGAATAAAAATCCGAATAACTCGATACGAAGAATTAAGTTTTCTGCCGAACTATCGACCTACTTTATCCCTCATTCTCATTATCCCCTTTCTCATATTCTTACACTTCTCCCCTTACCTCATCTTCAACACGGTGGATTAATCTTTAAAGAATTATTCACAAAGGCACGTCATATTTCATCTTTTGAGGATGGTACAGACCTCCGGAGTACAATGAGATAACAAACCAGAACCATTAAATATATCTTAATACCACATATAACCATGAAGACGAAACACGGTTCTCCAGGAGTCAGAAGGGAGTCGGTAAAACCGGAAGGAAACGCGTTTCGTTCACGTATGCCTTTAGAGGATTCGCAACTGTCCGAGAGGTTGAAACGGATCTACGAATCTGAGAAAAGAGATTTTATATACTCAGTTTTCTTACGTGTCAAAAGAAACGTTGAAGAAAAGTATCTCATGGAACCGAAAGGTCTTCCTCACGAGTTCTATTCATTGGCAACGGTCAAGTTCAGACATAGTTATTGGAAAGGGTTTAATCCTTTACGCATAGACCATCTGGATAAGGCGTTGAAGATGCTCGAAGAGAAGGGTGCGCATGAACTCTCTTTCCACGACTTGTGGCGGTTGTACCGTATGTTGGGTGTACCGGATGAGTCGGCTGTTGATAAGATCAGAAAGAACGGGTTGGACTGGTACGTAGACCAGGTCAACAGCAAAGCGGTGCATTGGGCGACAACCGAAGACGGATACGTTGGAAGATACATCTACAGAAAATGGGACTGCTACGATTTTTTGACGGCGTTGTTGTTTGCCGTTGAACACGATTATTCCAAAGCTATCGATGTGCGAGATAGTGGTTTGTGGAAGACGACAGATTCCATATTCAACTATGGATACGACTGGTTTCATGCGTCTTTCGGTCCGGAACCGTGGGCCGGGTTGAAGGAAGGTATGATTCTTTATGCTAAGAAGTGTTCCCCCATCTCACGTACCCGTGACCACTGGGGCATAGTAGTCCGTATGGAGAACGGACTGTTTGTTATGCACAGAACTGGTCAACCGTATCCGCAGATCGATGAACTACGTTTCTTCTACAGATACTCTAACAGGAAAGAGGAGAAACCTGTCCATGTTTACTATCCTAACGTATGAATTCTACCAGAGAACGCCGGTTAGATAGAGCACGGTCGGTACGATGAGGCTTCCCATGAGATGTATCCTTCTTACACCCAGGCTTAATGTGATTAATCCCAAGAGGCATGCACTGGTCAGAAGGATCAACCCCATCAATCCGGACACCAGAGCCACTATCGTTACGAGGTATAATATGATCACGGTGTTAAGTTTACTGAGGGTAAGTTTGATCTTCATTTTCGATATCGTGTAGAGGATGACCAGACCTATGAAGATTCCGCAGACCAGGAGTAGGATGTCAACAACCGGTTCCGTTATACTGATCTTTGTGAACGACCCGATCCGATTCTTCCCCACCTCTGTTTTCATCGGTATTCCAAATACCACCTTGCTTATACCCAACGAGGTGAGAAATCCCAGATAAAGCACATCATTACTCAGAAACGGAGCAAAGAATACCGCCATCTGACCACCCGTTGCTATGCCCGGCAGCAGGTCGGCAACAAATCCTGCACCGACCCCCAACACCGCTAACCATAGGTGGACGTTTACTGGCGACCGTGACGGTTTGATTTCTACCTGTTCACCCGATAGAATGAGCATGGGCAGTGCGAACATACCGACAAACATCGGAAACAGGGGTTCTTTTATCGGCAGCACAGATGTTAACGTTCCCAACAACCCTGCCGCCAGAAAAACCATCGTCGATTTTAATATCTTGTTGAATTCTCTATCGACCGTTATCATATAGACTGTAGCGCCCAAGAGTATGTATATCAGGAACGGACGTAGGACAACGTATATCTTTTTGTACCATGCAAACGCGACGGGCAGGGTCAGTAACGTAATCACAACCGCTACAACACCGTAAGCAACAACCGTTCTGATCGCAACGTTTCCTTTACCTCTTTTGACAAGGCGTTGACCGGGTAACATCGATACAACGAGGTTTTCATCCGGTACACCTAACACGATCGATGGGAAGAACGAGAGCACGGTATATATTCCGGTAACGAGCATTGTTGCAGTTTCGAGCGAACCGTTAGACATCAGGTCTGCCAGGATTTCCGAGACCGTGTTAACGTGTAATCCCGGAACGAGCCCGGTAAATACACCCACAACTATCCCTATGATCACAGATAGAAAATCCATGTTACCACGGATTGTAATATTCGATACTGTCTGCTATCACATACCCTTTTCTGACCGTACCTTTGACGATCACCGTGTCGCCTTTGTCGATATACCTTTTGTTTCTCTTTGTTGTGTACACCTTAATACAATCATCACTGTTACACACTTTGAACATTATCCTATCTGTTCGTTCTTTTCTGAGTTCGACAGTCCCGGTGAACATAACCTTTGTTCCGTACGACATGGTGTTGAGATGCGATATCTCTGCATATTCGGGCGGTAATGCTGACGAAAGGAGGAAGAGGATCAACAGCGATAGAACGAACGACATCACAAGTAGTAGGACGAACTGTTTATCGTTAATCTTCATCGAACCACCTTTTCATCTATTCTATCAGATCTTCGAAAGAGAAGAGTTCTAAAGCGGTCCGTTTATTTATCGAATAGGATTTCTCATTTTCGGTGAGCAGATGGATAGGTATGAACCTCCAACCCAACCTCGGGATCCGCCAGGCTATCATCGTCGTTATCCCTGTGATGTCCTCCCATTTTTTTAGGTTATCTATCTGGGTACGCGGGATCTGAAGGTTTTCCCTGTCCCATGCTTTGCATTCGAAACAGTACTGTTTCCCCTTGCGAAAAACCAGTATATCGGGTGTGTCGTGGTTTCCGGAACCCGCTGCTCGGATCACACGAAACCCGTGTTCTATAAACATCTTGGTAAGTTCCCTTTCCGCTCTCGAACCCTTCGAATACCTCTTCATCTTCTCACCCGACGGAAAACCAAGATCAGAATCAACAATCCTATTCCAACAAACAACAGGGTCAACCCGACCTTTTGAATCATGTTCGGTCCTCCATGCTCTCTTTCACCGGTCACGAGGAACGTTAACGTTTTGTTTGTCACGGTTTCAGCTTTGTTCGAACCCGGCGATTTGTTAACGCCGGTTTTGTTGAGGTTGTCCGTTTCGTTAACCAAGAGTCCTGTTTCGTTATGGGTTGTTCCGACCTCTATCCCGGTCATGTTAAAACTTATGTTAACCATCTTCACACCTGAGAAAGTAACGTTTTTAGCGTACTCCTCACCGTCGATGAACATCAGTTGATACTCGCCTTTCTCAGGCACGCTGATCACATAGAACCCAGAACCTGCCTGTCCGACACCGTATTTTATCCCGTTTCTAACGGCTACAACTCGGTCAAGGTCGGGGATGTTTACCGTGCCGTAAATGGTAGGGCTTGGATTTTTGATGAGCAGCAGGTTGACGGTTACATCGCCCTGAACGTGCATAAGTACCGGTTTGTCAGGGTAACCGCGTCTTCTGATGACGACCAGGTAGTACCCTGTATCTTCTTCAAAGGATGCCTTTCCATCGGTGATGTTTACCGTAAGCACCGACCCATCCGAACCGTACACGGTCAGGGAACCTCCAGAGACTGGTCGTCCGTCCAAATAGTTTACATTAACGGTTACTAAATGTGAGAATACGGCGGACGGAAGTAGAAACACAAACATGACGAATATGACCCTATGCATCTTTATGCACATTTGTTTCACCCGTATCCTCTATAACAATTCTTGATGCAAGGTTTATATGGATTTCTTCAGGTTTGTGCAGGACCGCGTTTTCGACCCTGACGACCATACCTTCTTTAAGTTGGTTCATGTTTATCGGGCTGTGCCATACCACTACACGGAACCAGTTCAACCCTTCCATAATTTTGAACGCAAACATCTTTCTTTCGACGTTTCCGTACATGTAATAATATTCGGGATAGATTTCAACTATCTTTCCCCTTGTTGTGACACGTGTTCCGTCCTCCAATTTATGAAGTTCTGAAAGCTCTGTGACGGGTGCTCGACGAATGACAGTTATCTGTGTCTTACGTCCTGCATAATACTCATCGTATCTGGCGTTGTACTTGAGATGTTCCAATTTTATTACATCCCCTATTTTTATTTTGTCTAATCGTCCGACGTTCTCCCAAAACATGACCAGGTACTGTTTATCTTCGGAATCCTCCAGAAGTGCGCGTTGCACCCTGTAACTTCCTTTCTTAGTTTTTATCACGAAGGGGAGAAAAACGCGTCTGAGTTTTCCTTCAATAGAGTATGTTTTTTTCAACCGTTTACGTTCCGATACACGTCTTATATGCTCCTCTGTGACAAACCCATCGTAACGTTTTAATATACGGACCTGTTTCTTCCGTGAGTTTTCCGATAACATCATTATGTATAACATTCAATCAATTTATTTTATTTATTATGATTAGATTATGCATCAAAAAACATGAAAGGTTAACCATAGTGCAAAACACTTGTCTGAGGTGTGGGACCATTGTTTCGTTTAGATTTTTAAAAACCTTTCCCCCTATGAAGGGAATGTTTTTTAAAGAAGTTTAGTTAGAGCATTCCGGTTAGGTGTGGTTAGGTGAAATGTATATCTCTGACCAGATTTTCATAATGCCTACTTTTCATCCTCTCATTTAAGATCATCTTAAGTCTGGTGAAA
>JAGGXE010000028.1 GCA_021163225.1 Candidatus Micrarchaeota archaeon
GCACTCATCTGGATAAGGTAGACACCGACGGATATGCCCAACACCTGTGCAAAGAGATACATCATCAACATCCGCAGTTTTGGGTCATCCAACAATCCATCCACCTCCGAGCAGTATATCATCATTGTAGAACACTGCTAACTGACCAGGTGCCACGGCCCATACCGGACGGTCGCAAACAACCGTTATATAATCATCCCATTGACTCCCATCCGTTACCCGTGCACGGCACTCGTTACGCACAACCGTTGCTGGGATAGGC
Organism: Candidatus Micrarchaeota archaeon; assembly: GCA_021163225.1. Classification (NCBI taxonomy): domain Archaea; kingdom Nanobdellati; phylum Microcaldota; species Microcaldota archaeon. Next base: position 263 of record JAGGXE010000028.1, read on the forward strand.
TCCATCTTATTCCGTATAACTGTTTGAACCTTCATCGGAAACTCGGGTTCGACCAACCAGTTCACATCTTTAACACAGAACTCTCTCTTATAAAGAGCATCGTGTTCCGCCGCAATTACACGGTTTCTCGCCGCATCGATCTCTTTCACATAGTACCTGATTGGACGGTTTATCCCCAACCCTTTCCTCTGTCCGATGGCAAACATAGGTACACCTTTATGAAATCCCAACACAGAACCAGATTCATCGACTATCTTTCCGGACGAAAACGCAGACCTTCTCCTTTTTTTCATGAACTCTATTCTATCACCCTTCAAAAAGCACAGGTCCTGGGATTCGTTCAGGACGGGGCGGACGCCGAAGGCGTCCGCCACCGTCCGAACATCGCGCTTGTGCATATAACCGAGCGGAAAGATCACGTTATCGAACTTCTCCTTAGGAACCATTGCCAACGCGTACGACTGATCCTTAGCGATATCCACACCCCTTTTCACAACCCGGTGGTCACCTTCGGTCTCCAACCTGACATAATGTCCTGTTGCATAGTAATCAGCATTCAACTCATCGATAGCGTAATCCCGCAGAACACCGAACTTGAACAACCGGTTACACACAACGCAAGGGTTAGGTGTCCTACCCTTCGCATACTCATCGATAAAATACTCAACCACTTCTCTATCAAACTCCTCTTTAACATCGACCACTTCAATCTCTATACCCAACCGGGCAGCCATCCTTCTTCCGATGTCGCCGATACCCGGGAGATGTTCCATCGTCACACCGACCACGTCCGCCCCGGCCCTTTTCAACAGCAACACTACGACTGCGCTGTCCACACCACCGCTCAACCCGACTGCCACCTTTCTACCGCTAACCCTTTCCAGCAAACGGACCAACGTTTCAGGCAACCGACAACCTTCCAACGTTACACCAGTGACCATATCGATCACAACTTCTTCCACATATAGGGACCTTTCAACCTGTAACCCTGGTTCCGGTAATACTCGCGCACACCCACACCGGATATCACAACGATGTCGTTCATACCCCATTCTTCGGTGGCAACACGTTCTGCTTCGGACAGAAGTTTTCTACCCAACCCGGTATGCTGGACCGCACGGTGCACCGTAACGGTTCCCCTGTAACCTATGGGCACTTCGGACCCGTACACATGAAGTTCTCTCACCAACGCGGTGGACTCTGTTATCTCTGGACGGAACGGTTTGTAAGGCATTCTCAACCTAACGAACCCTGCAATGACGTCTCTATCAGTGTCTTCAAAAGATATAAAGACCTCTCTACCGTTGCTTGCCTGATACTCCCTACGGATCAGTTGCAACCTGAGTTTATCGCGATGTTTAACTTCCCTGTACCTGATCTCCCGTATCCGAATACCTTTCCTTCTGCATCGCGACTCCACCAACTCCCTGAGATTACTCTTCTTCACACCGTCAACGATAAGCTTTACAGGGATATCCCGTTGCACGCGCATCACCCTCACGTATTCGGGGATATACCGATAGGCCTCTGAGACCGTTTCAACCGCTGTTTCGGTATCATACGGTTTGTATTCACCCCGTTTCCACATCTCGTACAACTCCGTCCCTTCCATGACCATCGTCGGATATATCTTCAACATGTCCGGCTGAAACCTCTGGTCGCTGAACAGTTGTTTGAAGAACTCCACATCCTGTCCCGGTGTTGTGAACAGTCCCGGCATCATATGGTAACATACCTTGTACCCAGAATCCTTAAGCAACCGGGTAGCCTTCACAACATCATCGACGGTATGACCCCGTTTCACAAGTTCGTAGATCCCGTCATCCAACACCTGGACACCGAGTTCAACCCTTGTAGCACCGTACATTAACATCTCATTGATATGTTTTTCGAAAGACCAATCCGGCCGTGTTTCGATAGTCAACCCAACGACTCTATGCACAGCGGTTTCATTAACGCGTTTCGCGGTTTCAAGGTCCGATGAGACGGTCCCGTTGAACCCGTCGTAACATTCCTTTACAAACCTAAGTTTGTAAGATTCGGACTGAGCCAGGAACGTACCTCCCATGATTATCAACTCGCATTTATCGGTCGGATGTCCGAGTTCCTCGTACTGTCTCAACCGTGCCCGAACCTGCATATACGGGTCGTAATCGTTCTGTATGGCACGCATAGCAGCCGGCTCTTTACCGGTGTAACTCTGTGCCGCGTACTCTCCGCGCGGACAATAGATACACCTGCCGTGGGGACAGGTACTCAAACTCATCACCGCGACCGGTGTCACACCGGACAGGGTACGTGATTTCCTCTTTATCAAAAACGGTCCGTACATCTCTCTTTCTTCCTCGGTGCATGCGGCGAGAAGGTCAGAATTTCGCAACGCCTTCTTAAGCATGAACTTTTTACCTGTTATCCGTTTTGCATCTTCTACGGAATAACCTTCGCTGATCAGACCGATGGCGTACCGTGCAGCCTGATAAGATTCAGAACTCATGTTTTAGATTGTGCAATTTCGGTTATAAAAACGTTCGTGGAAGAATCAGCCGATGAGTCCGCCTATGATTCCCATAAGAGCATGGATCGGTTCTTCGATCAACGGATACATCAACGTACCGTGAGCTGTTGCACGATAATCGGACAACAGGTTCGACCTGACATGGACTTCAACATCACGTTCGTAATGTATCAACGGCGAACTTTGCGATTCAACGATTATGTTCACATCGTAATCTTCGTCTTCCCTACCGACAACCTCATAACCCACGGTCGTCAACGAAGAGGCGGGCACGTATATCTCTTTAGTGAACGACCAATCAGGCATACCTTCAGAACTGATCTTCACGGTATCGGGAGCGTTCCCGGTGTTCCTTATCAACACCTTGATCTGCGCGGGTTGATAGGCACCGACTGTTTGCGAATCCGGTGTAACTGCAATCTTCATTATATCGTGTCTAACACGAACAACAACACTGAAAGTCACGTTACCCAACCCGTCAGCATTGTTCTCATCGATTGCCCGAAGCACAACTGTATAGTTACCCTCAGCGGCATCTTTAGCCGCGGTCACTTCGACCTGTTTAGGCGTACCGTAGAGTTTACTGTTCACACCTTTCCATCCCTCAGGAAGCGACATGACTTCCACATAGTCGTACATACCGCCTTTACCGTATATACCGCCTTCCTTCACCTCAGGGTTCATTACAATCGGTACGGTTTGCCCTGGACCCATGTCACCGATGAAAACCGTATCACCGTCATGCACCCTCACCGCCACTGGTGACAACATATCTATGTAACCCTGCGGATAAACAACAGACACAAACGCAACCATCAACAGGATAAGACCTCTCCTTATCATTATGACCACCAAGAATCAAGATAGTTCTCAACATTTATAAAACTAACATCGGAAGTATTAACGTTTTTCAGAGGTGGTTACATGGTCAAGATCGTAAAAGTTAAGGCACGCGAGATACTGGATTCGCGGGGTAACCCCACCGTCGAGGCAGAGGTAACGGCCGGACGGAAGACGTTCACCGGCTCGGCACCGAGCGGCGCTTCAACAGGGTCGTACGAAGCATTGGAACTGAGAGACGGCGACCCGTCCCGATATCACGGTAAAGGAGTCTTAAAGGCTGTTGAGAACATCAATACAAAGGTGGCAAAGGCTCTCAAAGGGAAACCTGTGGAAACGCTTGCCGAACTCGATAGAACAGTGATAAAACTCGACGGGACGAAGAACAAATCCAATCTGGGTGCCAACGCAACGACTGCCGTTTCCTTCGCTCTTATGAAAGCTGTTGCCCACGCGCACAGGAAAGAGGTGTATGAATATTTAGGCGGTTCAACGTTGCCCGTTCCTTTCCTGAACATCATAAACGGAGGCAAACACGCAGGTAACGGATTATCCATCCAGGAATTCATGGTCGTACCGATCGGTGTGAAAAGTTTCAGGGAAGCTATGGAAAGCGCTTCTGAGATATACCACAGTCTAAAGGAGTATCTGAGAGAGGTTTACGGACGCGAAGCCATAAACGTCGGAGATGAAGGCGGGTTCGCACCGCCTATGAGAACGACACAGGAAGCGTTGGACGCGCTTGTAAAGGTCATCGAGGGTTCGGGATACGGTAGAGAGGTTAAGATAGCGATAGATGCTGCGGCTTCGGAGTTCTACAACAAACATACCAACAGGTATTACATAGACAACAAACAACTTGAACCGTTTGAACTGTTGGAGTATTACACATCGCTCGTCAACACATATCCTATCGTAAGCATAGAAGATCCCTTCCATGAAGACGACTTCGATTCCTTTGCCATACTGACGAAACGACTGAAGAACAGAGCGGAGATAGTAAGCGATGACCTGACCGTGACCAATCCGGACCGTGTAAAAACAGCCATCAAAAAGGGGTCGATGACCACTGTGCTCATCAAAGTAAACCAGATAGGCACCGTTACTGAAACGTTGGACGTTGTTCGCCAATGTTATAGGAAAGGTGTGGGCGTGATGATCTCCCACAGGTCCGGCGAGACCGAGGAAACGATCATAGCGGACCTGGCCGTCGGGTTAAACGCCGGTAAGATCAAATCTGGCGCGCCGGCACGCGGGGAACGTGTGGCAAAATACAATCGGTTGCTCAGGATCGAAGAGAAACTGGGAGACAGATCAGGTTACGGATGGAACAGTGGAAAAAGGGTGTTGCCGGATAAGGTGTGATTTCTCATGTTAGAGAAGATTAAATCGGTATACAAACTCACTCGGTTCGACCACGCAATCCTCATCATGATAGCGGTCCTGATAGGCGAAACATTAACCCTCGGTAAACCGCCTGCGTTGGACTGGAAGTTCATCGTTTCTCTGTGCGCGCCGGCATTTGTTGAGATGGGAGCGTTTGCGCTTAACGATTATCTTGACCGCGAATCCGACCGTATCAATAAGAGGTACGACAGACCGTTGGTTACCGGAGAGATCAGTGAAGAAACGGCAGTACGGGTAACGTTCGTTTCGTTCTTCCTAGCGATTACCGTTGCTGCGCTGTTACCTGACCCGGCCATGTGGACGGTGTGGTTGTTCGCATTCTTCTCATTACTCTACGATGTTAAACTCAAAGACATCCCATTATGCGGGAACATATTCATAGGGACGAGTATGGGGATACCGTTCATCTTCGGTAACCTTGTGTACACGGACAAAATACTTCAAGTAAACGTCATCTTATTCGTAATCGCATTGACCATAGGTGTGGCAAGGGAGATAACAAAATCTATCGAAGACATGGAAGGAGATGTAAAGGCAAGAGGGTCGAAAACGTTGCCGGTAATCATAGGTAAAGAAAAATCCATACTAACGGTCAAACTCCTGACCTTCGTATTCGTACCGCTCTCGGTCTATCCCTTCCTAACTGTGATGAAGATAGGCATTCTGTCAGGGATAATGTTGGCAACCGCCGAAACACTGATCATATTCGGTACCGTCAGACTGCGTCCGGATAAAAAGAGTTTAAAACAGTACAGGAAACTTTCATTGATAGGAATGTTGACAGGTGTCATAGCGATGCTTTTAACACTTGTAAACCTGTAATCTTTAGGTTATACTGATCACATCTTGCGGTGATAGTATGAGTAAAAGGAAGGAGAAGAAGGAGGTCATCGTCCGTCTTAATCCGTTGCTGAAGAACGCCGTCCGCGGTCCGCAGGTCATCCTACCGAAGGATATGGGACTGATCATAGCGTACACAGGAGTAGGAAGAAACTCACGCGTTGTAGAAGCGGGTTCGGGGTCCGGATACGCTACTGTTATGTTGGCCAACATCTGCAAAAAGGTCTATTCATATGAAACGCGTGAAGAGTTCTTGGAACTGGCCAGAAGGAATGTACAACTCAACGGACTTAACAACGTGGTATTCCGTCATATGGACATCACTAAGGGGATACATGAAAGGAATGTGGATATGGTTCTGTTGGACCTACCAGATGCCTCAGAAGTCATCCCACATGCCTACAGGGCGCTTAAACCGAACGGGTTCGTCGTAGGATACCTGCCGAATGTGGAACAGATGAAAGATTTTTTTCTCCGGGCAAAGGATGCGGGATTCGCTGAAGTGTTCGCACTGGAAGGGATAGTAAGGGAATGGAAGGTTCGTCACTACGGTGTCCGGCCTAACAACAAAGGATTGGTGCATACCGCTTTCCTCGTGTTCTGCAGGAAAGGAGGTGATCGAATATGAAAGGTTACAAGATAACCGTGCACGGTAGGGTTCAGGGTGTAGGGTTCAGATGGTATGCGAAACGTGTTGCCGATACATTGGGCATAGACGGTTCGGTTCGGAACATGGAGGATGGTACAGTGCTCATCAAATGTCTGTGTGACGAAGAGTTGATGAAACAGTTCGTAGAGCGTCTCAAACAGGGTAACACCATGTTCCGTAGAGTGGAACGCGTCGCTGTAGAGGAGGAAGACCCGGATGTGTTAGGGATAGAAAAAGGGCAGGGGTTCGTCATCGTGTTCTAACACTCCTTCTTCGTTACTGTTCGAACCGTAACGGTCTGAAGCACGTTCTTTAAGAGCAAAGTAAAAAAGATGTGCTGACAACTTATCCTTTTCTTGGACAAAATGTTCTACAATGTACGGCCGACCGTATTCATCGTACGCGTACCGTTCAACAGGGTCGATAGGATGCGGCCATCTCTCGATCAGCAAAGAAAGTTCTTCGTACTCACCGTGTTCATGAAGGTCAACGAACCTGGGCACTGAACCAAAGTCTTCGGCAGTTATATGGGACTCGAACAACGATGGAATGTACCGGTTGATCGAAAACAGCATTACTGTATCCGTATGCACATCCAAAATCTCTGCGATCGTACGCTGTACAAAGGTTATTACAGTGCCTCTGTATCCGACGTCAAACAAAAGGATAGGATTACTACCCAGACCCATGGCTTTAAGATATGTCCCAAACGCGCTGTACCTTATATCTACTTTAACATAATACGGGTTGTCGGTCAGTTCTATGTCATCGTCTTCCAAACCTTTATCGTAGAGATACTTGAGTATACCCGTGTAAACCTTTTGACCGAACGGATCGCGGGAAGTCATCATGTACCGTGAAACGTGAACGAGTTTAGGTTTCGGGAGGTCGGAACCATCCATCATCCGCCAGGACACATAGAACGGCCATGCGTCCCTACCCAACATTACAACGTCAGCATCGGGAAACTCTTCCCTACAGTAATCCATAATCTTCTCGGTGATACTGAGGTAAACATCCGAGACCTGATACGCTTTGAAGAATTTACTCTCCAGGACATCAAAATTCTTCTCGATCAATGGTTCGACCCCTTCGAACAGGTCCCTCTTGAGTAATCGAGACGACGCGCGTAATAACGCGCGTCGTCTCTCGAACGGCATCTTCGCAACTTTTTTCCTGACCTTACCGAGCATAACGTCAAAGTCCATGGTATCCACCTTTCTTCTTGAAAGTTCAAAATCGTTCATCAGATTCAAAGGTATGCGGGGGCAGGGATTCGAACCCTGGCAGGCCTGAGCCACAGGGTTTCCCACTCCGTTCGGAAGTTTTCAACCGAGTTTCGGGAACAGGAGACCTAAGCCCTGCCCGTTTGACCAGACTCCGGCACCCCCGCAGTGTACAGTATAATGTTTTATCCGACTATATAAAACATCCGGAAAAAACAAAAAAATCATCTCAAACGATGGAAGACGAGACCTGTCAACAGTTTCGGATCAAACCATGTTGATTTAGGCGGCATATCACGTCCTGCATCTGCCACGCGTTCCAACTCCTCGATAGATGTAGGATGCATCAAAAAGAATACTGCGTTGCCCCGCCTAACATAACCCTCCATGTCTTCCTTGGTAAGTTTACCGCCCACAAAAAAGATGTTGGGATCCCTCCTCGGGTCTTTGATGTTCAACACAGGCGTCAAAAGGTCGTTCTGAAGTATCGACACATCCAGGGATTCCACGCTACCGTCCGGAATCTTTTTAGGTTTGAGCACGTACCACTTGTCCAGATACATCAGTACTTCGTGTTTATCTGGCGATTCCTTATTCGTTTCTTCCACATCAAACCTTTCAGCAATACGGTTGAGGAACTCTTCCCTGCTCATAGGCAACTCACGAATAACCCTGTTGTAAGGTAGTATTCGAACCTCATCATCACTCGCACAATACGCCATCACATATTTGGCTTCGGGGTCATCTTTATGATTTTTGTAGTATTCGGCCGCAGCCGCTATCCTATGATGTCCATCCGCAACATAAAGGTCGATGTCCCTCATAACTTCTCTGACACGGTCAAACTCGGCATCGGTCAACCGCCAAAGTGAATGCTCGTAACCGTACTTGTAGAACCTGACCACCGGTTCCCTCCCTTCAACGCTATCCATAATCCTCTTAAGTTCATCGTTTCTCTTAAATATCAACCACACCAATCCGGTATGACTCTTCGTAGATTCAATATGTTTTATCCGATCCATCAACGGTTTCTCGCGCGTTTTCTCATGGACCTTGACATGACCGGACATATAATCCTCAAGAGACACACACAGTATCAAACCGCGTTGGGTAAACTCTTCGGAAGATTCCCTGTAAAGATAGGCCTGGTGACCGTCGTGCACCATGAGTTCGGAATACGCTCTCTTTATATTCTCCTGTGCCTTCTCGTAGATATCCAACCCCTCACCGGAAGGTAATATGATATGCACCGCAGAATCAGGGTCTGTTCTAAGCTCGCGTAATTCATCCTCTGTGATGACATCGTAAGGTTTTACAGTAAACCGTTCAGGATCCTTCGGCACCCATGCATCAAACCTCTTTACTTCTACCATACAGTACCACCTTCAGAAATAAACATCATAAAACAAAAAACGGAAAACCGAAAAAGAAAAAAAGAGGTTACTCCAACAGGATGTGGACGTAGACCTCATCGGGCACTTTGACCCTCATTATCTGGCGCAGTGTTCTCTCGTCACCCGATATATCGATCAGACGTTGGTGGACCCGCATCTCGTAATGTTCCCATGTCTCTGAACCGTCACCGCAAGGCGACCTTCGGACAGCAACCCTTAACCTTTTAGTCGGAAGGGGAACCGGACCCCTCACCGGCACTCCCGTCAACTCGGCAATCTTCTTGATCTGTTCGCATACGTTATTCAGTTTTTTCGGGTCCTTTGCAATCAGTTTTATCCGCGCCTTACCAGTTGCCATGTCCACCGCCCTGGTTTCACTCCGCTTTGGTAACGTCTAACACAACACCTGCCGCGATGGTCATACCCATATCACGGATAGCAAACCTGCCGAGAGGCGGGAACTCCTGGAACTTCTCCACCACTAACGGTTTGAGGGGTACGACCTTCACCACTGCCACGTCACCGGTCTTGATGAAATCTGGGTTCTTCTCGGCAGTCTGTCCTGTCTTAGGATCCTTCTTCTCCAGGATCTCCACGATCTGGCAAGGTGCCTGTGCAGTGTGGATATGGAACACAGGTGTATAACCTTTACCTATGGCAGTGGGATGCTGGAGGACTACGATCTGCGCAGTAAACTCTTTTGCCACGGTCGGCGGGTTATCAGGGTGACCGACAACGTAACCTCTCTTGATATCTTTCTTATCTATACCTTTGACGTTAAATCCGATGTTATCACCGGGTTTGGCTTCGGACAATTCCTGATGATGCATCTCGATCCTCTTAACCTCTCCCTTGGCACCGCTCGGCATGATAACTATCTGGTCTCCTGGTTTCAGCACACCTGTTTCAACCCTTCCGACAGGAACGGTACCGTGACCGGTAATAGTAAACACGTCCTGGATAGGTATTCTTAAAGGTTTATCGATCGGTTTCGGTGGAACCTCAAACTTGTCAAGGAGTTCGATAAGTGTCGGACCGGTATACCAATCCATCTTATCGCTCTTGTTAACGACGTTATCACCGTAGTACGCTGATATAGGGACAACACCTACCAACCAACCTTTACCTGGTTTCTTCTCGGTGTCGTATCCGATGGTCTTCAGAAGTCCTATCACAGAGGCCTTCACATCCTCAAACTTCACCCTATCGTAATTGACCGTATCCATCTTGTTGATCGCTACGATAATCTGGTTGATACCCAACACCTTGGCCAAGAATGCATGCTCTTTTGTCTGCGGTTGTATGCCTTCCCTTGCAGATACAACCAATACTGCTGCGTCAGCCTGTGAGGCACCGGTAATCATGTTCTTGACGAAGTCCCGGTGACCGGGTGCGTCGATAATCGTGAAATAGTACTTCGGTGTCTGGAACTCCCTGTGAGATACTTCGATCGTTACACCCCGTTCTCTTTCCTGTTTAAGAGTGTCCATAGTGTAAGCGAACTCGAATGTAGGCTTACCGAGTTTCTCCGCTTCCTCTCTCAACCTCTTCAGTTGCTGTTCCGGTATAGATTTTGTATCGAAAAGAATCCTTCCCACTGTAGTAGATTTTCCGTGGTCTATGTGTCCTATAAAGACAAGATTCAGATGCTCCTTTTCAGCCATAGATACACCCCCTCAAAATGTTTGACCTTCCTTTTATCCAAATTTACAGAATACAATTTTTCAGGATTATTATTTTCTAACCAAAGTTTTTAAACCTTTTCTATCAATGTTGCCGCTCGCCGCACTGTGTTTGTAAAATTCGTAAACGCGTTTACCGGTTGCCGATCGATACAGAATTACTTGATACTGAAAACCACCATTCCGTATTTATTAAGCAATCTCAATGCGTTGTCTATGGAAGGTTTCATCGATGAACGTTCTCTTTCAACAACAGTGCGAAGGGAATCGATGTAAGATTTCATGTATGAGGAATTCTCTACGTCTTCGTTTCTATCCAAGATGTCTACAATCCCCGGTGAAAGTTCTTCTCTGCTGAACAACCTCCGCAGGATTACATGGAATGATCCATCCCGGTTCCATTCTGGGATTTCTTCCCTAAGCATCAACAGGTACTCAGATAGGTCAGGTTTAATAACGTTGAAGGCAGGGTCGAATATATAACCTTTAAACTTCCCAGAGGTTATCATAACGACGGTATGTCCAAATTCCACCTTACCAGAATCTTCAAACTTGGGAGGAACAAAGACCAGGATCTCAGTGTCTATACCTATCGATTCCAGATAGGAAGAAAGAAGTATGGACTTTTCATAACATCTACCCTTCTTTTGTTTAACGATGAGCCAGGCGTCCAAATAGTCAGAGTCGGTTATTTGACCGTCATCCAGATAGTAATCTATAAAATCCATGAACCGTTTGATGTTTTGTCCGACGATGAAGTGCATGATCAAAAAACGGGGGTCGCTTCTGATCAGAATTACGTTAGGACTCTCAACGTTGGACCCGAGTTCGTACAACCGTTTGTTGACCGTTCTAAATTCCGTCCTCATTTTATCCAGGGATGGAATGTTAAGAGCAAACCGTTCGTTTACCGCTCTACGTAATCCTTCATACTCCTTGAAATAATCCGATGTGCCACTGTAGGTCCTGTGAGAACCCGTGAAAAGGAACTGAAAAACTCTCCCAGCAAACTCAAAACCGTACCGGTCTTCTACGGATAACCCTCCTGCTAACCGGTCTATCTGTTCGACATCTACCCTATTTTTCAGAGTTCTCTCCGTCGACAACTTAGAGAGGTAAAAGATTGCGCTACCTATCGTCAAAGAGGTTACGGCGATAATGCCCACTCTCTTCAACTTACGTGTCAGACCCTGCCCATTTCCTTTGCACCTTTCACAATCTTTGAAAGATGTATGCATGGTTTAACTGTGTTTATGTGTGTTTATAAATGTTTTTATGTACAAAGGAATAAAAACAGAAGACGCGGATAATATTTCCTAATGATAAAATCGATCTTCTTGAAGAACTGGAGGACACATGAGAATACTGAGTTGACCTTCGTTCCGGGTGTGAACGTACTCATAGGCCAAGTCGGCAGTGGAAAGACAAGCGTCTTAGAAGGTATATCCTTCGCCTTGTACGGGAAGATAAAAAGAACACAGACACCCAACATATCGTTGGGGGAGTATGTACGTGACGGAACCGATGAATGCGTTGTGCGACTAACGTTCATCCATAATGACAAGGAGTACTGCGTAGAAAGAAGGATAAGACGGAGGGGTTCCAGTACATATACAACCGCCATCCTTTATGAGGACGGAAAGATCATCGAAACCAACACGTCCAGAGTTACCGAAAAGATAAAGGAGATATTAAAAGTCGATTTCAACATGTTTACCAATGTAGTGTATTCGGAACAGAACGCTATCGATCATCTCCTCACATTGAGAAAAAGTTCGCGTAAAGAGGAGATGGATAAACTACTCGGATTGGACAGGTTCGAAAAGGCAAGGTCCAACATACGAACGGTTGTACGATATCTGGAAAGCGACATCAGGAGATTAGAATCCGAAGTGAGCGAGGATAAACTCAAAGGTTTGGAACAGAAGATAAACGAACTCAACGAACAGATCAAAGGTGTTCTGGCAAAACGTAAGGAGGTCGAAGAGAAGGTCAAAGATGCGAAAGAAAGGATAAACTCATTGAAACTTCTCCTCGATAAAGAGAAACGGAAACGTGAAGAGTACGAATCCGTGAGGACCAGATTGATAGAGGCAGAAACCAACATCAAGGTTCTGGAATCAAGGCTCAAAGAATGGGTACCTTTCACCGATGCCGATAGGAACCGTCTTTCATCATTAAGAGACCTTCTGAACAAACTGAAGGATGAAGAGAAGAAGATGAACCAACAGATAAGACAGACAATCGGTGAGAGGGAACGTGTCAAGACATCGCTGGAAACGAACAGGAACAACGTAACCAAGATGAACAGGATGAAACAGGAATTGAACAGGTTGTTGGAAGGCAAATCCATCGAGGATATTAAAGAGTCGATCGAAACAGAAAAAAAGGTCATAGAAGACCTGAAGGACAAGGTTTCTCAATCACAGGCCCTGATAAAAGAGCTTGACGAGTCCATAGAGACATTGAAGAAGATATCAAAAGAAGGTAGCGGTAAATGTCCGGTCTGTGGAAGTCCTTTAACAGAAGAGCATATTCGAAGGTTGATAGATGAACGGATGAACACCAGGTCAGGTTTAAATGAAAGGATAGAAACCTACAGGAAGGAAATAGACAACCGTATCAAAAACCTCGAAAAAAACGATTTCAGGTATAACAAAGCCAGAGAACTTTTAATAAAGATTAAAGCGCTGACCGTAGAGGACACGGACAAACTCAAAAAGGAATATGAGAAATTGTCAGATTTGTGCGGTTCCTTAGAAACGCAACTGGAACGTATCAGGAAAGACCTGTCCGAGACCGAAAGAGAGATACGGGAACTGGAATTGAAAGAACAGAAGGATAAGGAGATGAAAAAGGTTAAGGAAACCCTCGTTCAACTGAACACAGAAGTTAAGACACTCAAAGATAAACTCGGTCAACTCGAATTCGACCCTAAGAAGTTGGAAAGCATTGAACATACGTACAACGAAGCGGTACGGAACAAGGTTAAGATGGAGGGAGAACTCAATGTTCTGGATAAAGAGTTGTATTTTCTCAACCAGCAGTTAAAACGCGCAGAAGACGACCTATCCCGCGAAAAGAGGAAGATGGAAGGACTTGCAAAACTGAAGAGGTTGAGGGATGTATCAAAAGTTTTAGAGGCATGCATAATCGAAACACAGGGTATAATGCGCGACCGGTTGATTTCCGCAATCAATCAGGCATTGGAAACGGTTTGGCCGGTTATCTATCCCTACAAAGATTATAAGAAGATACGGATAACTGCAACTAAAGATGATTACAGATGCGAGGTATGTACGGTCAGGGAGGACGGAGAACAATGGCTGGAAGCGGTCGACAGGGCAAGCGGCGGTGAACGGGCTACCATAGGATTGGCGTTGAGGATAGCGTGCGCGATGGTTTTAACACCTTCTTTAAACTGGTTGATACTCGATGAACCGACAACCAATCTCGACGAACTTGTCAAAAAGACGCTCGCCGAAGCATTGATAGAACGCGTCCCAGAAATCGTTGCCCAGACATTCGTCATATCTCATGAGATAGATTTCCTAAACCATGATTTCGATGCGATTTACCGATTCAGCAGAAATAAAGAGAGTAACGACCCGACCGTTTACGAACGTATCAAATAGATAAAAAAAGGAAATAAAAAGAGGGCCTAAAGACTTACTTCTTCGCTGCTATCTCGTATATCCTCTTCAACGCCGGCAGAATCACTGCACCGCTGACGAACGACATGAACATACTCAGCATGCCTTCGAACCAGTTTCCGAGGAAGCTTAACAACACTGTCAGATTGGAAAGCGCTGTTGCACCGACGATCAAACCTATCGAAGCCAGGATGAACCCGTCCACTTCTTTCTCTGTAACGTTCACAAGACCGACGATCAGACCAAGAGCTACAAGAATCGCCATCCACAGGTCGCTGCCAGGCGCTGCTATCCCAACGATTATTGAGATGATGACTCCTGCAAGGAATGCCCAGCTTCCTATCTGTTCCATATCTATACCTTTCGCCATGTTATCACCCGTATTAAACTGAATGAAGAATGTTTAAAAAGGTTTATTTACGGCAAAAGACGAACTCAGTAACGACTTTTTGTGTTGAAAACTTCACAACCGTACAGAAGCCCTCCTCTCCAACAGGGGTGGGAAGGATTTTAAAGATGTGCTGCGGATAGAGGATCATATGTTGGATTGGTTGAAGAGACAGAAAGAGATAAAAAACGCTTCTGTAAAACAGGTCATCGTTGTACGGACGGACCTAAAGATGGGTAAAGGTAAACTTGCCGCTCAGGTGGCGCACGCTGCGGTGGAAGGGTATGTCAAAGTCCTTCGTTTGAATGAGCGGGTAGCGGAGATTTGGTTGAGAGAGGGACAGAAGAAGGTCGTTCTAAAGGCAAAGGATATCGATGAGATCAAAGAACTGTGCACTGAGGCGGATAAGGAAGGTGTGCCGTACGTGCTCATACATGATGCAGGTCTGACACAGGTCCGACCAGGGACATTGACAACGGTCGCATTCGGACCCTGGTACGAAAACATTCTCGATAAGATAACCGGTCACCTCAAACTCTTATAAAGAAAGCAAAACTATTTAAAATCTTTAAAATAAATCTGATTACTGTTTAAGACCCGTTCGGAAGGTGATCGAATGACGAGCGTTGAGGAAAGGTTGAAAGAGATGATTAGGACGATACCAGATTTTCCGAAGCCGGGCATCCATTTCAAGGATATCACACCCCTTCTTAAGGATAGGGAGGCGTTCAGGGAATGTGTCAAACTGATTGCGGGCAGGTACTCAGACGAAAAGGTTGATGTGGTGGCTGCCGCAGAAGCGCGCGGGTTCATACTCGGAGCACCGATAGCGATGGAACTGGGTGCGGGGTTCGTGCCGTTACGTAAACCCGGTAAACTGCCTTACAAAACACTCCGTCAGGAGTACAAACTTGAGTACGGTACGGATGCGTTTGAAATCCATATGGATGCCATCAGACCTGGGGAACGTGTCCTTATAATTGACGACGTGCTCGCGACCGGCGGGACTGCAGAAGCGGTCGCAAACCTCATCAAACGTATGAAGGGAGAGGTTGTCGGGTTCGCGTTTCTCATAGAGATTGAAGGGTTGCACGGGAGAGACAGGTTGAAGGATTACAACGTCTACTCGTTGATAAGATGTTGAAAGAAGGTGTGGGGTATGGGCAGGATAGGAATAATAGGCGGTTCCGGGTTGTACAACGTCGAAGGTATTGAATGGGAGACCGTTGAAGAGATAGATACACCGTTCGGTAAACCGTCCGATGCGGTCAAACTGGGTAATGTGGACGGGAAACCAGTTGCCTTCCTACCAAGACACGGGAACAGACATCAGTATCCTCCCCACGCGGTCAACTACCGTGCCAACCTATGGGCATTGAAACATATCGGTGTGGACAGAGTGCTCGCCTTTTCCGCGGTCGGTTCGTTAAAAGATGAGTATGCCAGGGGTCACGTATGTGTGGTCAGACAATACATGGATTTTACCAAATCACGAAAAAGGACGTTCTACGATAACGAAGCGGTCCATGTAAGCATGGCAGAACCGTACTGCCCAAAACTCAGCAAACTCGCCGTTGAGGTTGCTCATGACCTGGGGATTCCTGTTCATGATGACGTGACGTACGTGTGTATAGAGGGACCTTCGTTCAGTACTAAGGCAGAGAGTTCTATGTACAGACGGTTGGGCGGTGGCGTGATAGGTATGACGGGTTGTCCTGAAACACAACTGGCCCGCGAACTCGGTTTGTGTTACGCGTCGATCACAACCGTCACGGATTACGACTGCTGGAAGGACGAACCGGTAAGCGCTGAGGAGGTTGCACAGACCATGAAGGCAAACGAAAACAACATCAAACGGATCATGATAGAGATGATAAAGAGGTTGCCTGAGGAATGGTCGTGCAGTTGTAAAGATGCGTTGCGAGGTGCCAGGTTATGAACGTGAACCTATCAGCAATCGTTTTGATCTGGATAGCAGTAGGTTCGATTATGACGGTCGGTTGCACTGTTAACCAGGAAACCGCTCCTCCGGAACATCCGGAACAGACGAACGAATCCAAACCCGTGTTCGAATATCTGTACGCGGTCTGTAAAGACCCTTCAAAAGATTACTGCACGGTCATGAACCCTGTGATTGCAGACCTCGAAAAACAGATGGGCGACTACGTAGAATTCAGATGGATCAATCTTACTAAAAGACATACCAACGATACCATAAAACAGATAGAGACGAAATACAAATCAAAAGGCATGTTACCGGGTGTGCCTACATACGTGATAAACGGAAAATACTACACCTACGGAGTGATGGACGAGGAGACGTTGAAGATATGGATCTGTAACACGGTCAGAGAAATCGAGAACAGGACGATACCGCCCTGTGAGAACTATTCCTCATAACACCTCAAACCGATCCTTCTCCTTTTCCACAAGGGTACCGTTCTCGATAAGGAGGTTTACGGCAGTTCTGCACATCCCTTCTTCCAAAGACAAAGAACGCGCCAGGTCCCCGATTGTAGCGCTGCCCTTTGTCTCTATAAAACTGATTATCTTCGGTGCGATGGTAGAGAACGATTCCTTGGTCATCACATAATACCTTTTATCAAACCCGCGCACGCCGATGACCTTACCCGCCCTGATATCCTTTTCAAGAAGTCTGCTTACCGTCTGCGCATCGTGTTCGTTCGTCAGGATCAGGTACCCGGACTTATGAAGTTGGTCTACCAGGGACCCTTCCTTTTCAGAACCCCTAGATTGACCGAGCGATTCCCTGAGGAGAGGATAAACCGTATCACTTATCGCAACCACTCCCTCTTTCGAATACTTGCCTTTTCTGTAAACAGAGACGTACCTTTTTCTGACCAATCTGTCAAATATCTTCCTCTCCTTCTCGGTAAGAACCCTTTGTATAACATCGGGTGTCCTCTGTTCAAACCGTATTCTGTTGATCTTCTTGAGGACATCCATCTCTTCCTCAGATAGCGAGGGGGAAGATTGTTGGTCATTTTTTTCGACCTGATTAAACATAGAACGATAGATACTTCTATCGAGGAGAAGATACATCCCTCTACGCAACCGAATAAGGACGGGATGTTTTATGTCATCAGGAACGTTCATAACAGATTACCCCTACCTATATAAAAAGTCTTTTTCTCACTATCTCACCATTAGGCTCCTTCTCTTCGAATATCTCCCCTTGGAACTTGTAGATCCGTACGTTAGCGCTGAGCCACATGTTTCTCGGTAATCCTGCTTTCATGCACAGGTTTTCTAAAAATTCCTTAGGTGTCCAGTTGTACTCTACAGGGACCTGAGGCAACAGCAGACCAGAAGCCAACCCGTATTCAATGATCAACCCATCCTTACCTATCTTGACATGTTTCGGATACTCGGAAGGGTCGCCGACCTTTATCAATTCCGGAACCGTCAGTACAGTAACCTCAAAAGTAACACTGTCCAACTCCTCCTGTTTCATGGGCGGGAACCGTGGGTCCTCGACCGCCGCGGCAATAGCGTTATCAACCACTGCCCGGGCTAAAGGTTTGTAAGGTCTCGGATAACCTATGCAGCCGCGTAGTTCGTTATCGGGATAGGTGCGTATGGTGACGAACACACCCCGTAACTCGTTGAGTTCGTCTTCATCTTTATCCGGAACGATTCTGGTCCCGTGACTCAGGTATTGTTCTACAGCGCGTCTGCTCAATCTTACCAGATATCTGCCGGTTTCATCGCTGACCATGAATTAGATAAAGATACTATTGTTTAAAAATCTATTGAAAAGATTGTTCGAAAGGTGAAACTGAAAAACAAAAAGGAAGAGAAAAAGGGTTTAGAACAGTTCCTCTAATGTCTTCTTCTTTTTCTTCAGGACGTCTGCGATCGCGTCCTTGGCACCGAGCCCGAAAGCAAGACCTATTGCCAGTCCTACACCCAATGCCAATCCCTGCACCACTGCAGTTACCACGTTGTTAAGCACTATGGCATTCAGGAATTTTACCGAATTCAAAGCAATCGTTACACCGATTATCGCTATCAACACCTCGACAACTATGCCCCATGTCTTGGCCATCGTTATCTTACTCTTCTTTATGTTGTTGCTTACGTATTCACCGATCAGCAGGGTCGCGATGATTATTATCGTTGCCTTGAGAAGTTCTGCAGTCACCAGCATCGCAGAGTGTGTGAACGTCACCAGACCTGGCAGATGGAAGTACTGTGCAGCGCTTACCGCGAACGCCAGAAAAACGAGCACTTCAACAAAGACCTTTGATATCCCTGTGATGGTGAACCCGAGTAATCCCTTGTGAAGGTTGTACTCTTTGATCCTCTTATCTATCTCCAACTTATTTACTGCCCAGGCAGTCAGGATCCCTAGGACCCATGCCACGACCGAACCTATGATCAGGATGACGATCCCTATCCCGACATCTATAGCTCCACTGATCAACCTGTCACCCAGGTACGGATACTGTGTAAGAAGCGTCGATACTATATCTCCCATGTAGCATCACCTCGTAAATCACTAAAACAGCAACTCTTTAAAACCTTTTTATGGCGGATTGTATGGAGGAATGTGTTCCAACAAAAATCCCAAACACACGTACGTGCAAGAAAATACGAAAAAGAAAAAGGAAGATGATTAACATCACTCTTCATCCCAATCCTCTTCTTCATCATCCCAATCAAAATCTTCATCCCAATCCTCTTCTTCATCATCCCAATCAAAATCATCGTCGTCGTACATCCACAACGGTTTCATACATACCACCCTCCCCTTCTTTACGGAAAGGTAACGTGGGAATTTTTTAAGGCATCTTTATAAAAACCTTTCGGTTAACTCATTATAATCGATAGGTGGTTCGATGGTAGAAGTTGTGAAAGGCGATGTTTATAGAGTAGTGATCGAAGCGGTTGTCGGTAACAACGAGGGATTGGCGCATATAGACGGATTCCCAGTCTATGTAAAAGGCGTTTCTAAAGGAGATGTGGGAAAGACATTTAAAGTGGAGGTATTAAGTGTAAAGAAGTATCATTGTACTGCAAGGAAGGTGTGAAAATGGATATAAAGACTTGTCTCGTAATCCTGCTTCTGTTGGGAAGTGCTGTACACGCAGATTTCGAGTTTATCGAAATCATCAACGGTACCGGTATAAACGGGTCAAAACCTTACAAGATATTCGGCAATCCTATAACGGTAACCGTCGGAGATAAGGTGTACGTAGGTGACAGGGATGACGGGATAGTGTACGAGATGGAAGGCAACGAGAAGGATGAAAAGATAGGTAAAGACCAACTTATCGATTTTCATAGCATCGCGTATCTGAACGGTCGGTTGTTCGTATGCTCACCGAGCGACCGCACTGTGTACGTGCGCAAGTCTTCTGTATCGTTGCGCGTCTTTGCAGAAGACAACAGGTTCTATCAGTCACCTTTGTCGATAGCGCACTACAACAACACGTATTACATTCTATCGAACGACAAACGGATATACGTATATGACGAAGATGAATCGTATTTGGACAGCATATCCTTAAGATTCTATCCTGGCGAGTATATATCGTTCAACGATATGACGATTTATAACGGTCTATTCTACATGACCGATACGGCAAACCATAGGATCGATGTATTCCATCCTGACGGAACTTACAAAACAGGGTTTGGAAAGGACCTGTTCGAGGAACCTGCAGGGATATACGCAACATCTGACAGAATCTTTGCAACCGATTCAGAGCTTGGAAAACTCATGGTCTTCGACCCAAACGGACATGTTATAGATTCGGTCTCTTCGGTACCTGTAGATGAGGACACGAACATAACGTTCAAAGAACCTACTGATGTCTGGGTCAACGGCTCATACGTGTATGTAGTAGACCCTGAACTGAAAGGCGTCATCGTCCTCAATTATTCGGACTGGGTGACGGATAAAGCACTACCTATGATAAGTTCGGCAAACCGGTCTGTGTCACGGTTGACAGACCTGATGGGTTCTGCCGAAAGAATAGGCATAGATTGGGACACAAACCTTACCGACCGATTGGTAGAGGCGCAAGTCCTGGTTGAAAAACATGATAGGTCATCGTTGGATTTACTGAACACCGTCATTGAAGAAAGCGATGACGAATATTCAACGTTGTGTAATCTCATAATCAACAGGACAGAAGAGCTTAAATCATACTACGAAAACAGGTTGCGGGCATTACGGAGTTACAAGAACACTACCGAAGCGGATCAACAGATCATCGAACTGACGATCGCCATCGATGAAGGAAGATGTAAGGACGCTGCCGAGATAGCCGCTTCCTTGAACCGATCGATAGAAGAGCTTGAATCTGAGAGACCTGTGGATAACGCAGCCGTCACCGTAGAGGTAGGAAGAGAGAAGTTAGAACGGTTGGAAGATCGGTTGGAACGGGTCAAAGAGATGAATGAATGGTGCAGACAGGACGTAAACCTCTCCGCCGTAGAGATGATGATCATGGTAGCCGAATCAAAGGAGTCTACAGGTCAACCTATCGATAAGGATATCAAAAACATAAACGACACGCTGTCCGAAGTCGAATCCTACCTTAACGAGAAATGTCCCAAGGTCGCAGACGCCCTATCTTTCATCTCGGAAACTGAGGAGAAGATGAAGAATACAACAGAAAACCTGGAACGTTTGGCTTACGCACGCACCATAGTTTATGATGACCCTGACGGTGCGGTTCAGGTATGCGAATCGATACTCGCGGGAGAACCCGACGACATGGTGTCCCTTCTAATCCCAACAGTCCTGATAGTGTTGATAATCGTCCTATCTTACATCTACCTGCACAGACATGTTAAACCTTGAATAGAAGCAGGGCTGCTAACGAGGAAAATGCAGCACCCCATACAAACGTATAGATAGGGTTTATACTCCAGAGCTGACCGGCTATCAAACCGGAAGGTAATGCTGTGATACTTGTCACACCGTGGTATATACCGAACGCTGCACCGCGTGTTTTCTGGTCCGTCAAATCGGATACAAAGGCTCGTTGGTTCGCGTTCACGACCGCGTTAGCGACGCCGTAAAGAACAAACGGTATTATCAGGAAAAATACGTTGTTGACTGTGACGAATGCCAGGATAAAGGTTAAACAACTCAACCCGAACACCGAGTAACCAAAGACAAGGACACGTTTTCTACCGTACCTGTCGGACAGTTCACCCATCGGTTTAGCGAGAAGCGCATACACGACATTGAAGAGCACGTAGTAAGCGGTAGAGAGGACCTCTGACCCGAACATATCTTTCACACCCAAAAGAAAGAACATGTAACTGAAATTGGCAAGCGCAAAAACAAAGGATACAATAACGAAGAGTTTGAACCTTTTCGATACAGGATGATTGTCCTTCTTCCTAAACTTGTGAGGTACTGGCTCTTTAACACGTAACAGAGGGATCAAAGAAAATAAAGAGATGGCTCCGGCTATCAAAAGTATCGTACCCGGAGACAGTGAGAACTGCCAGATTAGGATAAGGGCTAACGTTGACCCTATCACCGCACCGAACGTGTCCAATGCCCTATGGATACCGAACCCTTTACCGTGGGCTCTAGGCATCGATTCTGCAACTATTGCATCACGGGCAGGTGTCCTGACACCTTTACCTACTCTGTCCAAGGACGTAAGAACAAGGGCTACCGGCCAGGTCCTGGAGAACGCAAGCAAGAACTTTGACAACGAAGAAGTAAGGTAACCGGCATAGATAAACGGTTTACGTTTACCCAACCGATCTACCGCATACCCGGAGACGAGTTCCAAAGCGCTTGCAAAGAATTTACGAGACCCAGAAACCAGACCGATCACTATGCTGGATGCACCCAGATTCATAAGAAAGATAGGTAACACGGGACTGATCATCTCACTACTTATATCGTTGACCATGCTTGTTAGACCCAGATAGATAACGTTCCTGCCGAACCGATTTCTTCCGGACACCTTTCCCTTTGACATAGAAGATAA